>NZ_JAGLBC010000116.1 GCF_018260395.1 Psychrobacter sp. | reverse complement strand
GATTTAATTAAAACCCTTGTCAATGAATTACAGCATTGACAAGGGTATAGGGTGTGACAATTACAGAATAAACAATGCTAATAAGCTATATAAAAAAACAACAATTGCTATTAATACTTAATTTAAGACTAAATGCTAAGCGTGCGCTCACCACGTAAGATGCCAATTACACCAGAGCGAACCACTTCTAAAATACGGTCACGACCAAGCACTTCAATAAAGCCGTCGAGCTTGGCTTCGTCACCCACAATTTGTAGGGTATATATACTTGCAGTCACATCAACGATTTGAGCACGAAAGATATCAGCGCTACGTTTGACTTCAGAACGCGCGCTGCCTGTAGCCCTAACTTTAATCAACATCAGCTCACGCTCAACATGGGCATTGTCGGTCAAATCGATAACTTTAACCACTTCAATTAACTTATGCAAATGCTTGGTAATTTGCTCAATCTTGTCAGCACTCGCATTGGTAGTTAAGGTTAAACGTGAAATGGTTTCATCTTCCGTTGGAGCAACGTTTAAGGATTCAATGTTATAACCGCGTTGAGAAAATAGGCCCACTAATCGAGATAGCGACCCAGCTTCGTTTTCCATTAGTACAGAGATTAAATGCTGCATTAGGTACGCTCCCCCTTAGATAACCACATATCGCGCATAGACTGCCCTGCAACTTGCATCGGATATACGTGCTCATTACGATCTATATAAACGTCTATAAATACCAGTTTATCTTTCATTGCCATTGCTTCTGCCAATTGCTCTTCAAGCTTATCAGGGTCTGTTATCTTAATACCAACATGGCCATAGCTCTCTGCAAGCTTAACGAAATCAGGTAGTGACTCCATATACGAAGAAGCGTGGCGGCCTTCATAAAGCATATCTTGCCACTGCTTAACCATACCCAACTGAGCATTGTTTAAACATAAAATCTTGACAGGTAAACCATACTGGAAACAGGTAGATAACTCTTGAATATTCATCTGAATAGAGCCCTCTCCAGTAATACATACCACATCACGCTCAGGCTCTACCAATTTGGCAGCCATAGCATATGGAAGACCAACACCCATTGTGCCTAACCCACCAGAATTTAGCCATTGACGAGGCTCATTATATTTGTAGTAAAGGGCAGCAAACATCTGATGTTGACCTACGTCACTAGTAATAATGGCGTTGCCATTGGTGACCTCATATAACTTCTCAACCACCGTTTGAGGCTTCATGCCATCATCCGTACTAGTGTCGTATCGTAGACCATGACGCTTACGCCATTCATTAATCTGTGCCCACCAATCTAATAAGGCAGACTGATCCAACTGCTTATCTTCGCCCTCTAGTAAATTAAGCATATCGCTTAATACGGACTTGACATCACCTACAATTGGGATATCAGCATTTATTGTTTTAGAAATCGATGCAGGATCAATATCAATATGGATAATCTTAGCATTTGGACAGAATTTATTAACATCGTTGGTTACTCGGTCGTCAAAGCGCGCACCAATTGCCATAATAACATCCGCGTGATGCATAGTCATATTGGCTTCATAAGTACCGTGCATGCCTAACATACCCAAGAATTGAGGATCAGAACCTGGGAAACCGCCCAAACCCATCAAGGTATTAGTAACGGGTAAATTTAACTTGTGAGCAAGCTCAGTCAATTGTTCATGAGCATTGCCTAAGATTACCCCGCCCCCTGCATACAAAATAGGACGTTTGGCTGATAACAATGTATCAATGGCTTTCTTGATCTGACCACTGTGGCCTTTAACTGAAGGCTGATAAGAGCGTAGAGTGACAGATTCTGGATAGTTATATTCAAACTTCTCATGCGGTGCAGTAGTGTCTTTTGGGATATCAATAACTACTGGACCTGGGCGACCTGACTGTGCAATATAGAAAGCTTTTTTGATAATACCAGGAATTTCGCTGGCATGACGTACTTGGAAACTATGCTTAACAATGGGACGTGAAACGCCAATCATGTCCGTTTCTTGAAAGGCATCATCTCCGATAAGATGTTTAGGTACCTGACCTGAGATAATCACCATCGGAATAGAGTCCATAAAAGCCGTGGCAATAGCTGTTACGGTGTTGGTAGCCCCAGGTCCTGATGTAGCTAACACTACACCTGTCTTGCCAGTACGACGTGAATATGCATCTGCCATGTGACCTGCCGCTTGTTCATGACGTACTAAAATATGCTCGATAGCATCTTGCTTGAAAATAGCGTCATAAATGTGCAGAACGGCACCACCTGGATAACCAAATATATACTCGACGCCTTCATCAATCAAAGACTGGACTAGCATTTCACCGCCAGAAAGCATAACTGGGCCTTCGCCTTTTTCTAAAAGCTCACGCTTCTTATCAAAGTTTTTGGCAGCATCTGCTGTTTGATTGTGCCCTGTCATATTAGGGCTTTGGGTTGTTTCAGTCACTGTCATCACCTATTTTATTGCGGGATGTTATTAAGACTTTTATCGCTAAAAGTTGCTGGTCATCAAAGCTTGGAGCTTATAGTATTTACGTAGAATACTTGTATAGTTTAAAATTTTATTGGGCAAATTTAGTGCTATTCAAATAATCCTATTAATCAATATATAAAATGGATATCTATATAACTAAAAAAATAATTTAATATATAACTAATTAACCTTTAAATAAACTTATAGAAACGACAAAAATACCACTAGGCATTAGCCATGTGATATGGGAGCTTAATAATAAGGTAACAAAGCGACGCTTTTGGAAGCTGTGCCTTACTAGTTTATTCAACAGTAAGCACGATTTTAAGAACTTAACAAGATTGGTGTGCTTATAGATCATGACACTTATATAAAACTTAAAGTGCACTTAAAACATACTAATCGGGTTAAAAAGTATAAATAATTATACCCATCAAACTGTAAACATTATAATTCTATAATCGCTATACAGAATGATTACTTAGTCGCTGTAGACCGATAAGTCCCTGAACACAGGCAATAAAAACAGCCCTATTCATCACATTAAAAGTAGCCACCCTAAAGCAGATGGTAATCCAGAAATAGTTGCTACTTTTTAGTTAACTCACTAAATTGTGAAGGTTAACCGACTAACCATTTTTTATATGATCGGTTTTTTTTTGGCTTATGTCAACTAAATTTATTAAATTGAGTATCAAACTTACAAACGTCAATTTATCTATATAAAATAATGCAAATTAAAAAAAACATAAAATCATTGAATACATTCGGTTAATAACTGAGGTCATATTTCAAGTTATTTTAAATAAGATTAGTCTACAATAGTTACTTATATTTTACTTTCGTTTTAGACCACTCAAACTCACTCTATTGACGTACCAAACGGCTTGGTGCTGGCATAAGACTTGAGTCACTTACACGGCAAGGATTAATATCAATTCCACCACGGCGAGTATACCAAGCACGAACCATAAGTTTAGACGGTTGATATATTCGGCTTAAATCTGCAAAAATCTGCTCTACACATTGTTCATGAAAGCCGTTGTGCTGACGGAAACTAAGAATATATCTTAATAGCATTGCCTCATCTATTGTCTGTGCTGTGGTTATTTCTATTGCCACAGTGCCCCAATCAGGTTGATTGGTGACCGGACAGTTACTACGCAATAAATTTGAGTAGAACTGATATAGTCTTTGATCACCCTTCTCAACTTTCTTTACACTTGAATCGGTCAACCTTGAGTCAGCGAGTAATAAGCTGGCGTCTGGGTGATCTACCGTCTCTACTTTAATATTTGAGTCTTGTAATGCTTTATCAATACATTTTCCAAGTGGATGAGCAATTAAAAACCCTGTATCAAGTTGGCTACCTGAACTAATAGCATCCAATTCAAACAGCTCAACTGATACGGTAGCTTCAACACAGGCAGATAAATCCTGTGTGATAGTATTTTGAACCGCTTGCCAGCTATCAAACTCGGTAAAGTTTAGGCTATTTAGATATAATTTGAGCGACTTAGACTCGACGATATTTGTAGAGCTGGCTGGTATCGAAAAGCGTGCAATAGCCATCTGCGAAATACCTTGGTTATTTAACCAAGACACTTCAAAGGCGTGCCACCAATCCACTCCCAATTGCAATTTATCATTGTCCCAATCAATTTGGTTACGACCCATGTTTCGCGCAATGGCATACAAAGTTTCTGGCTGATAGGTTTTTGGGTAGCTAGTAGCCTCCCCTAATACGCCATGAATACTCATAACTAAGTCCTATTTTAGATTTAGCATTAA
Organism: Psychrobacter sp.; assembly: GCF_018260395.1. GTDB lineage: Bacteria > Pseudomonadota > Gammaproteobacteria > Pseudomonadales > Moraxellaceae > Psychrobacter. The sequence goes on along the minus strand of NZ_JAGLBC010000116.1, from coordinate 3,445 downwards.
AATTTGAAACTAATTAAAGTAAACAACTATCTTATCTCAAATTAACTCTGTTACATTCACAGTATTACCTTTACAGTCTTAAACGAGACCCATTATCCAATAGACGATAAGCAATCATGTAGAAAATTGCACAAAAAATAAATATCGCGGTCATCGAGTACCAAACATTAACGTCAGAATATCCTAAAATACCATAACGAAAAGAGTTAACCATATAGACAATTGGGTTTAACAAAGAGATATTTTGCCAAACTGGTGATAAGTTCTCTAACGAGTAAAAGACACCACCTAAATATGTCAATGGTGTCAATACAAAACTTGGAATAATTGAAATGTCATCAAAGGATCGGGCAAATACTGCATTTATAAAACCGCCTAAAGAAAACAACACTGAGGTGCCCAGTACAGTAAATACCATTACAAAAAAGTTTTCGATACCGAGCTTGGTAAAGAACTGAGCCACAATAGATACTATAATCGCTATCATTATGCCTCTAAACACACCGCCGCCTATATAGCCTATCAATATGGAGTGTTTAGACACTGGTGAGACCAACAGCTCTTCAATACTTGAGGTGAATTTTGCACTAAAGAAGCTAGACACTACGTTAGAATAACTATTGGTGATTACTGACATCATAATCAGACCAGGTACAATGAATTGCATGTAGGGCACACCGCCCATATCTCCTACACGTGAGCCAATCATTTTACCAAAGATGATAAAGTATAAACTCATGGTAATAACAGGGGGTAACAAAGTCTGTGGCCAAATACGCAAGATACGACGCACTTCTTTGATTAAAATAGTACGAAAGGCTATCCACTTTTGGGCAAAAGTTAAGCCATCATTGATACGGGTATTATTGAAAGAATCATCGTTAATATTACTCATAGTCCCGCCTCCTTCATACTATCTTTGGTTTGTACACCTTGCTCTACTAGACGCATAAATAACTCTTCTAAACGGTTGGCTTTATTGCGCATACTTGAAATCTCGATTCCTTGTTGAGTTAACTGCTGGAATACAGCATTTAATGACTCACCTTCAGACAATGTTACTTCAATCGTTTGAGGATCGGGCTGTGAGAAATCAGTGATACCGTGAAGCATTACTGCGTTAGATACTGGCTTCTCTAAGTCTAATACAAAGGTTTCAATAGATAATTGGCCTAGCAATTCTTTCATTTCTGTATTAATACGAATCTCGCCATGGTCTAAAATAGCGATATAGCGACACAATTGCTCAGCTTCCTCTAAATAATGAGTAGTAAGAATAATGGTAGTGCCTTCTTCTTGATTAATCTGTTGCATAAATTCCCACATTGAGCGACGCAGTTCAATATCGACACCTGCTGTAGGTTCATCCAATATCAGTAGCTTAGGCTTATGGATAAGCGCGCGCGCAATCATCAGACGACGTTTCATACCACCTGACAGTTCACGGGATTTATTATTTCGCTTGTCCCATAAACCCAAGGCAGTTAGCAATTTTTTGGCTCTAGGTTTCGCCTCTTTGGCAGCAATACCAAAATAACCGGCTTGAGTGATTAAAATATCTTCAACCTTCTCAAATTGGTTAAAATTAAATTCCTGCGGCACAATGCCTAAATACTGCTTGGCAATGGAGGGATTCTGTAATAAGTCCGTACCAAAAATTTTAACGCTTCCTTCGGTAGGCTTAAATAGCGAACTAATAATCCCAATCATAGTTGATTTACCAGCCCCATTTGGACCTAGTAACGCAAAGAAGCCACCTTGAGGGACGGTTAGATTTACGTTCTTTAAGGCAGTAAAGCCATTACCATAAACTTTAGAGAGATTATTAATCTGTAATGCAGGCATTGAAGTAGTCATATAGTCACATCTGTATAGGCGAAGATAGTCATTTAGCTTGGATAGTCATTTAGCTTGGATAGCCATTTAGTTTAGATAGTCATTTAGCTTAGAACATAAGTTAGCTAAAAATATGGATGGCGATAATCGTTATATATGGTGCTTAAAATGTATACTTAAACCCATACGCAATAAAGATAGCTATTAATAAAATTTATCAATCATTAACACAACAAAAAACGCCCACTTAGGCGTGAGCGTCTTTGTTAAATATAGAGATTAAATCTATTAAGTCTTTTTTAGCACCAACTTGAATTAATCAACTATTTGTGAATAAAGAATAAGCTTATGGTTTAAATAATCTGTTTGCTCATCAATATTCACTTAATAAAAAACTAACTAGATTGTTCTACCATATAATCAACAGCATTATGAACTTCTTCATCCGGAATATCTGCACCACCACGAGCTGGCATTTTATTGAAGCCATGGATAGCATGATCATATAATGTCGCTTTACCTTTGGCTACATGAGGTGCCCACGAGCCTTTATCACCGAACTTAGGTGCACCTAACACACCGCTACCATGACAGTTTTGACAGATAGACTCATAAACCGCTTTACCATCACGTGGCTCACCAGGATTACCTGAACTTGAAGCAGTTAATGTGATGTCACAGTTGTCGTCACCTTCAAAACATACCTTGCCATATGGGTGAATACGTTCGATAAGCTTTGGATATAAAGCAATAAGTTTTTTAACTTGCGGGGTATCTTGAGGGATCGGCTCTTCCTCAACTGGCTTTGCAGGTGCAGCAGCAGTAGCTTCACCGCCGGCAGCCGCGGCATCAGTAGCTGTTGCATCAGTAGCTGTTGCATCAGCAGCTTTAGTATCCGTAGCTGTTGCATCAGCAGCTTTATCAGTAGTTTTTTGATCTGCTACTGTATTGGTACTCGCTGCTTTAGCATCAGTGGTCGTAGCAGCCGCTTTAGTCGACTGTGCAGCTGGAGCAGCAGCGTCTTCCGCTTGGCTTATAGAAATACCTGATAAAGCAAAGATGGCGGCAGCGGATAACATCACGATTTTTTTCATGCGTCACAATCTCTTTTTAGAGCGACATCTCTAAGTTGCTATAATTTAGCTTAATAATTAAATGGCTAAGCAATCTTAAAACGTCGTGTATGATTGAGTGAATTGTTTTAACTTTAGTATCTAAAACCAGTAATAAATTCTTTTCCCTATTATTATAAGGGGAAAAGGGGGTTAAAAGCCATGTATCAATAGTGACTCTTACGACAAAAGGCACTTTTATGCCTATTTAAGTTACCCAATTATTGCGGATGATGCCTAATGTATCAAATTATCGTAGCGGTTGTCATTGAATATGCGTGATAATATTGGTTTTTTTTAATGGTTTTTGCTAGACTAGCGGGCTTGAGCATAATGGTCATTATAATATAGCGGCTCAAATATATGCTTATATGCTTAGATAATGCGCTTGTAGCTCAGTTGGATAGAGTATCGGTTTCCGAAGCCGAGGGTCGTGGGTTCAATTCCCGCCAAGCGCACCAACTATTTTCATCTTCCTTTCTTGCCATTCTTAATAG
>NZ_JAGLBC010000115.1 GCF_018260395.1 Psychrobacter sp. | reverse complement strand
ATTCTCCTTTACTATGGATTATAAGCAGTTACACAAAGTTTGGGAAACTCCCTTGAAATCAGACACTTTAATAGCTTTAAAGTCTTTCTTTATCTCTACAGCTTCCTGTAATGAATATATAATGCCACAATGCTTAAATGCCACAATGTCCCAATGTATCGTAGGATTATGCTGAGGTTCTAGATCACTTATGGCTTTAGAATATCAGCAGCACAACTAGATTTAACTGTACTTAACCTTATAAGCCTAACATCTTTAGTTTCTTAATATTCAGATATCCTACAAATGATTTATCTTCTACTATATTGCTATCATCATCGATAGGTTTAATGATTAATCTACCCGTACCAATCAAACCTGCCACATCATAAATTTCATCCACATCAACACAGTGTTTATCATCGATATGTGAAGCTCCACTGAAGGGAGTGAGTTCATCGCTATAGCTAAAATCTCTATAAAATTGTGTCTTACGGGCATATGCCTTCGCCGCAGATTCCGTAGGTGCAACGACCAATAGCTTATAATGAAACTCTTCAATACTACCCTTCTGGTAGCCTCCTAAATTTATAAAATATAGTTTATCCAAACACGGATTATCTTGCAGTTCTGATATTGTCTCATGATATCCCTGAGTCAGCTGATAAGGTTGCACGTTGGCAACCGATACTTGATACCATTTACCATCTACACCATAGACACAGGTTACTGCTTGGTACGAGTCAATATGCCAACTGTTTTTGACTTCGGGCCAATGCATATTGATTGCAGGAATAAGATCTGTAACCTTATCAGCAATACCAAAAAAAATATCGTGCTGTTCAATTAAACGTCCTTTAGGACGAGCACCCAGCTGTATCATATATAAGGTTGGCATGTGATCTCAGTAATTTAATTCAAAATAGTTGTAGTTTTGATAAATTATAATTCGTTAGTTTTTAGAAAAATACATAGTTATTAAGCGACTAGCTTGATTGCAGCCAAGAATTTATTAACTACCTTTATTAAATTATTCAGGATGATTATAATATTAAGCATACTAAATTCATCTCTATTATTTATGTGTTAGGCAGATATCCGTATTAAAAAAGCGACCTAAAGGCCGCTTTAAAAAATATAGCTCAATAAATAGCATTTAAGACAATAAATAAGTCCTAATTTTCAAATAAAGCTTAGCGATATCACTTTTACAACTTTAAACGTTTGTCTTGTTCAAGTTTACTCATAATTTCAGGTAGCTTATCACCCGCTGCGGTTAATACAGATTTAGTGGCTATACTTAACATACCTGATATTGCTGAATGAGCGGCATTGGCTAAACCTAGCTTTTCAACTAAGGTTGGTTTTTGACGCGACATTAAAGCGTAAACTTGATGATCTTTCATTTGATTCAATAGATATGCATCAGAAGTACTAAGCTCATCAACTAAATTAAGTTTAAGAGCATCTTCACCATACCAATGGTCACCATTGGCTACTTTTGCCAAGTCAAGTTGCGGACGATAAGTAGTTACAAAGTGTTTGAACAACTCATGAGTCTGTTCAAGCTCTTCTTTATACTTAACTCGGTCATCATCGTCATTCTCACCGAACATAGTCACAGTACGTTTATAATCCCCTGCGGTGAACATCTCATAATCAATATCATGTTTTTTTAGCCATTTATTAAAGTTTGGCATTTGAGATACCACGCCAATAGAGCCAACCACAGCGAAAGGTGCAGCCAAGATTCTGTCAGCAACACACGCCATCATATAGCCACCGCTTGCAGCAATTTTATCAACACAGATTGTCAAGCTTAAACCAGCGTCTTTTAGACGTGCTAATTGTGCCGCTGCCAATCCGTAACTATGAACCATGCCACCGCCCGACTCTAATCGAACCACAACTTCATCATCTTTATTAGCAGCACTAATAATGGTACTTATTTCTTCTCGCAAATGTTTGACTGCTGAAGCTTTGATATCACCATCAAAATCTAACACAAAGATTCTTTTGTCTTTATTATGAGACTTCAATTTTTCTTTTAACTTCTGTTTGGCTTTTTTAGTCAGCGCTTTTTGAAATTGTTTTAATGCATTTTTATCTTGTGTCGCTTCAATTAAACTTTTGCGAAGTTGCTCTTGGCTTTTATTTAAATGAACGACTTTCAGCTCAACTGGATTCTTAGCAGGATGAAACAACATATTCTTTCCTTAAATAGATAAAACAACTCAAAAACGGGACTGATATAATAACGGTATATCCGCATTATATTTTTATAGTATTGTTATTAATATGCGTTTGGTTTTAAATATTTCAAGGGTGCTCAGCTTTATCATTAGTTGTATCAAACGCTAAGATTAGGCATAATGAGCGTTTGATAAAAATTCTTATTGAGAGTACTTTCTTAATTTTTATAATTATTCTTTTTGATAAATGATAGGTAGTGGACAGTTTATGAAGCGTACCGAGTATTGTGGGGCAGTAACCGAAGCGTTGCTAGAGCAGACCATCACTGTAAAAGGATGGATTCACCGTCGCCGTGACCATGGTGGTGTTATATTCTTAGATATGCGCGACCGTGAAGGTATTCTACAGGTTGTCATAGACCCTGATACACCAGAAGCTTTTGCAACGGCTGACATAGCTCGTTCTGAATATGTTTTAGAGATCACAGGTCGTGTGCGTAAGCGTTACGAAGGAACTGAAAACCCAAATATGATCAGTGGTCAGGTAGAATTATTGGCTAAAGAAATTAATATCTTGGCCAAATCAGAAACACCGCCATTCCCTCTAAATGATGAGACTACTACGGTTAACGAAGACTTACGTCTAAAATATCGTTATTTAGATATGCGTCGTCCACAGATGCAAGAGCGTATGGTATTTCGTGCTAAAGCCACCTCTACGATTCGTCGCTATTTAGATGATCATGGCTTCTTAGATGTTGAAACGCCTATCCTTACTCGTGCTACTCCTGAGGGTGCGCGTGACTATCTTGTGCCGTCTCGCACGCGTCCTGGTAACTTTTTTGCTCTGCCACAATCCCCTCAGCTGTTCAAACAGTTATTAATGGTGTCAGGCTTTGACCGTTATTATCAGATCGCTAAATGTTTCCGTGACGAAGACTTACGTGCTGACCGTCAGCCGGAGTTTACTCAAGTCGATATTGAAACTTCTTTTTTAACAGAAGAAGAAATCATGAACATCAATGAAGGTTTGATTCAAAACCTATTTAAGACCATGCTTGATGTTGATTTGGGTGAATTCCCACGCATGACATATGCTGATGCAATGCGTGATTATGCTTCTGATAAACCAGATTTACGTATTCCTTTAAAGCTAGTTGACGTTGCAGATTTAATGCAAGGTGTTGAATTTAAAGTTTTTTCTGGCCCTGCCAACGATCCAAAAGGTCGTGTTGCTGCCCTAAGAATTCCAAATGGTGGTTCATTAACTCGCAAGCAAATTGACGAGTACACCAAGTATGTAGCCATCTACGGTGCTCGTGGTTTGGCTTATATTAAAGTGAATGATAAGACCAACATTAATAATGGTGTGGACAAAGAGTCAGGTTTGCAGTCTCCAATTATTAAGAATATGAGTGACGACGTTTTGGTAAGCTTAATAGAGCGTACTGAAGCGCAAAATGGTGATATCATTTTCTTTGGTGCTGATAAAGCTAAAATTGTTAATGATGCCATGGGTGCCCTACGTGTGAAAGTAGGTCTAGACATGAATATGGAGACTTGTGAGTGGGCCCCATTATGGGTGGTTGACTTCCCAATGTTTGAAGAGACAGACGATGGCAAATGGACCTCCATGCATCACCCGTTCACCATGCCAAAAGGATCAGTTGAAGAGCTGAAGAATAGTCCAGAGACAGCTTTATCAATTGCTTACGATGTGGTACTTAATGGTACTGAAATTGGTGGTGGTAGTCTTCGTATAAACACTGTTGAAATGCAAAGAGCCGTATTTGATGCATTGGGTATCTCAGAACAAGAAGCCGATGAAAAGTTTAGCTTCTTGCTTGATGCGCTTAAATTTGGTGCGCCTCCTCATGGTGGCTTGGCATTCGGTCTTGACCGCTTGATCATGTTGATGGTTGGGGCAAGTTCAATCCGTGATGTCATTGCATTTCCAAAGACCAAAACTGCAGATTGCCCTTTAACACAAGCTCCTGCTGAAGTAGATAGTCGACAGCTACGTGAACTGGGTATCCGTGTTCGAGAAAAAGCTCAGGCTGAAATTAAAGAATAGCTATTAATTAGCACAAAGTACTCTATTACAATTTACTGATTTTATATCAGTAGATTTTGTTTGTAAGGCGATGATCGTGTCATTATGACTTATTTCATTTTGATAAGACGTCGCCTTATTTATAAGTGAACTGATATGAATCCATTGAATATATTTAGATATGTGCCATTGTCCTTTATGCGGGCATTCGCACTTTTTATGGTATGGATTATCATTCTGATTCCTAATTTAAGAATTAAGCGTACTATTCAAATTAATTTACAATTAGCTTTTCCTGAGCTTTCAAAAAAACAACGATACGTATTGACTAAACAAACCCTAAAAAACCAAGGTTTAAGCGCTATAGAATCAGTTAAATGCTGGGCAATGCAGCCTAAGTGGAGTATTGATAGGATTGATAATGTCATTAATCAAGAGGTTTTTGATGAAGCTCATGCCAATCCCAATGGTATGCTCGCCATTGTGCCTCATCTTGGCACATGGGAAATTATGAATGCTTGGCTAAATCAGTTTGGCTCCCCTACTATTATGTATAAGCCAGCTAGTCGTGAAATCACTGATGATTTTATTTTGCAAGGCCGTCAGCGTCTTAATGCCACTTTAGTGCCTACAGACGCTTCTGGTGTTATGGCAATTTTTAAGACCCTTAAGTCAGGTGGATTTAGTATAATCTTACCAGATCATGTGCCTAAGCCCTCAGGCGGTGTTATTGTGCCCTTCTTTGGTATAGAGACCCTAAGCAGTACTCTAGCGCCTAAACTTGCTAATAAGACCAAGTGTGCATTGGTAGGGCTAACCTGCCTGCGTAACGATAATGATGGGTTTGATATTTACTGTACCAAGTTAGATGATCCTGATTTATATGATCGAAATATGAAAGTGGCTACTTATGCTTTAAATAAGGCCATGGAAGATATGATTCGCTTCTGTCCAAGTCACTATATGTGGAGTTATCGAAGGTTCAAACGTATTCCTAATTTGGGTAACCCTTATAATGCTTCAGAGGTGCAATTAAGCCAATTTTTAAAACAAAGGGTTTCTGTTAATTCTCAACATTCAATGAATATAGAAAAACTAGAAAAATGAGTTTTGCCTACTCAACTTTGTATCTTACTTTATTAGTGAAACTCAGTATTAAAAGTTTAGTTTAGCGACTGTCTTAAAACCATTATCTAATCATATCTTTAGTATGTAACATAACCTTAAATCAAATACTTTGTACAATATCTTATAAGCTATTAATATGAATAATAGCTTTACACTTAATAGCAAAACATCGAATATGAATAAAAACTAGGATAATAAAGTGGCCGACAACCAAGAAACACGCTACATAATCTGTATGAAGTGGGGCACCAAATATGGTCCAGAATATGTCAATCGTCTCTATAATATGGTTAATCGAAATCTAACTTTAGACTTCCAAATGGTATGCTTGACAGATGATGAACAAGGTATAGATAAAAATGTAAAATGCTACCCTATTCCTGAGCTAAATCTACCGGATGGGCTACCTGAGCGCGGCTGGAAAAAACTGACTACTTTTAAGCCTGAATTGTATGATTTAAAAGGAACGGCATTATTTTTAGATATTGATATCGTCATTGTAGATAATATTGATGCCTTTTTTGAATATGAAGCCAAGCATGATGACAGCGTGATAATTATTCGAGACTGGAAAAAACCTTGGCGTATGGTTGGCAATAGCTCAGTATATCGATTTAAAATTGGTCAAAACAAGTATCCTAATCTGCTTAACAACTTTGAAAACAATTTCTCTAAAATTTGCGCTGAAGTTCGCCATGAGCAAGCTTATTTGTCTAACTATCTACGTGAACATCATCATTTAGAATATTGGGATAAGACGTGGTGTGTTAGCTTTAAATACCAATGTTTACCACCGACTCCCTTAAACTTCATTAAAGCGCCAAAGTTACCTGAGGGTGCTAAAATGATTATCTTTCATGGTGAGATTAATCCACCTGATGCCATACTAGGTGGCGGTGGTAAATGGTACCGTCATGTTAAACCTAGTCCTTGGCTTAAAACATATTGGCAGTAATTTTGGGATTAAGTTATCTTACTTTAAACTTATATTTTAGCCTTTAATATCAATTTTGAGCCACGTATGAATCAATCAAAATCAATTAACGTTAATATTGATGATAAGTTGCTAACCATTGACGTGTTTAGGAAGCACAATATACCCATTAATCTTGAAAGTGATTCTATCAATATATTTGCTTCTGGTCCTTCAGTGGCTAACATTGATTTCAATGATTCGATAACATCATTGCCAAGTATGTTCGTTAATGGTAGCTTATCCTTACTTAATAAGCATCCGTTCTCAAATGTTATTGCATACGTTATTAGCGATGAAAGATTTATCAATAATAATCCAGAGATATTAAAACAACACTATACAGGTCAGCCTTTATATATTACCCAACCTGTTTTAGAGGCTATTAAAGTAGACCTTCCGAATATTATCAATCAATACCACCATGCTATTAGAGTGATTTACCCTGTTGATAGACCGCTAATGAATCATAAGTCTAGTTTGCTTAATTCTTTACCTTTAATCAGCAAGGTTATTAATAAAAAGCTATCGCTACTTGAATTTAAAGATCATCCAGACTTTGTTATAGACAGCTCAAATTATCCTAAACCCATTGGGGTTTCTTTAAATGTCGAGCATGGTTTTGTCGAGGCAGGAACAGTCGCTTTTGTGGCCGCACAATTGGCATTTACATTAGGCGCATCTGAAATAAATCTATACGGTATCGACTTGATAAATAGTAATCAACCTAGGTTTTATGAAAGTAATGATAATGTCGCACCTTGCAAACTAGATAAGGCTGTGACAGAGCGCATTGTGCCGTCGTTTGATCTATTAGCGAAAGAATACAAAAAACATAAGGTTGGAATAATAAATCACTCACCTATATCTAAAGCGTTGTTCAATGACCTTTAATGACTTAGTATTATTTTAATTTATACATTTGGAATTGAATAGATGACACAGTTGATAGGTTGGAAGCGAAAATTCGTACTTATTTTTAAAAGTGAAAAGCGTCTTGGTGCTAAACAAATATTTTCTAATTTTACTGCTAAAACTTATGAGCAGATGAAACATACTCTCATTACTGAAGAAGATGTTGATCTAACGATTCTTTCAGATAAAGTAAGAATTAAAGATTTATCAGGGCATTTAAATAAATTAAAAAAAGAATTTATTGGTCAGTCAGAACTCAATTTCTACCATGCTACTCTCATAGTATTGCTTCGTAGAGGATATAAACCGCTGGATGTATTTGCTGAATTTGAAAAGCTATGGGAATCCGAGTATGAGTATTTATTATCTAATCTAACTGTAAGATGGATCGTTTCTGCTTGCGATACTTTTATTGATCACTCTCTTAACCCAATTCGTCCAGCGATTTTATTAAATGTTGTTACGCTTGTTAATACGCTA
>NZ_JAGLBC010000114.1 GCF_018260395.1 Psychrobacter sp. | reverse complement strand
TGAGTGTTCGTGCAAAGGTTTCATATAAATACATTTTATAATGCCTATCATTTAACGAGTTTATTATGATCAAGCGCTCTACTAAATCTTCTACAGAATCTGTCTTATCAAGTCCATTACATCGCAGAATATTATTGATGAATGGCCCAAATTTAAACTTATTAGGCGTTCGTGAGCCTGAAATCTATGGCCATACAACTTTACAAGATATTGAAGAGCGCTTAATTTCAACGGCGAAGCAGCATAATATTGAGATTATTAGCATTCAATCAAATCATGAAGGTGAATTGATTGATGCAATTCAGTATCATGGATTATTGGCAGATAGCGACGATACAGTTGATGCGGTTATAATTAATCCAGCGGCATTTACTCATACCTCAGTTGCCCTTAGAGATGCTTTATCAGCTACCAATAAACCTTTTATCGAAGTTCATTTGTCTAATATACACAGTCGTGAACCCTTTAGAACTCATTCTTATTTTAGTGATAAGGCAAAAGGGATCATCTGTGGGCTTGGGCATTTAGGCTATGATATGGCATTAGATTATTTTATAAGTCATTATTATAGTGCTTAATTTGATACAAGCTTTGTTTATAGAGTGTGCTGTGATTAAACTGTTAGTTTAATTTCTTAAATGATGACATTTAATAAACCTAAGTTTTACGCGTAATAAATTATCAACGTTATAATAACGCTATGATCAAAAGTTTACCCTATACTACTTTATCTTTTTTTGACATTTTTCAAACATTTGTCTCCCTTTCAATACCCCGATTAAGGGTTAAGGCATCTTTTTATGGCATCCTCTAGCAAACGCTTTATGAAGCTCGCCGGCATGACCGCTAGTATTGCGGGTAAAGCGGCTAAAAATTCATTTAAAAACCTTTCAAGTGATGAGAATAAGCGGGCTGCAGCTCGATCTCAAATGCTACAAGATGTGGGTCTTCAAATTGCTGAAACCTTGGGTGAAATGAAAGGAGCCGTAATGAAGGTGGGACAAATTGCTTCACAGTATAAAGATGTGTTCCCACCAGAAGTGGCTGCTGCTTTAGAAAAACTGCAAAACAGTGCCCCACCAATGCCCTACTCTTTAATTAAATCCCAAGTTGAACGTGAGCTTGGCATGCCTATCGAACAAGCTTATATTAAGTTTGAAGAACAACCCTTTGCAGCTGCTTCTATAGGTCAAGTACATAAAGCAGTATTACCTAGCGGTCAAGCTGTAGTGGTTAAAGTCCAATATCCTGATGTGGATAAGAACTGTGATAGCGATTTAAAACAAGTTCGAATGGCACTCAAAATGACCGGCGTGTTAAGTATGGGCCGAGACTTACAAGATCAAATATTCGCCGAAATACGCGACAGTTTAAAAGACGAGCTGGACTATGTTAAAGAAGCCCATAACTTAGCCATATTTGGTGCCTTTCATGCTGATGACCCTGGGTTAATCATTCCCAAAGTTATCAAAAGTCACTGTACCAAACGCATTTTAACTCTAACTGAAGAACTTGGTGAATCGCTTAGTGTAGCTGCAACATGGGACAATCAAATAAAGCAAAAAATTGCTACTCGACTATTCCATTTTAGTGCCGGTCAATTGTTTGAGTTGTATCGTTTACATTGTGATCCTCATCCAGGTAACTTTGCTTTTCGTGAGGATGGAAGCGTCATCGCCTATGACTTCGGTGGCATTCGTACCTATAGTGATTCAGAAGTCCAATTATTTAAACGTTTTGCCAAGCATGCGTTAAGGGGCGATGTCACTGCCTTAGAACAAGATTTGAAAGTATTAGGTATACGCCGGGAAGATGAGGTACTGGTTCCAGGTGCTTTTTATCAACAATGGTTGTCCGTCGGTCTTAAGCCACTATCTATTGCGCCCTACCATAATGGACCCTTTGATTTTGGCAATAGTAACGTTCATCATGATGTTATTGACCAAGCCAAACAAGGGTTGAAATATTTTAAGCAGTTTCAACCATCTGCTTCTACCATGATGGTTGATCGTACAGTGTCTGGGCAGTATTGGAACTTAGTGAACTTAGGGGTAGAGATTGACCTAAGCCTACTTATAAGACAGTATATTGACTTTTAACAGTTTAAAATTTTTGTAATTTCTAATCAGCACAAACCTGACATTGCTTATCTTGCCGATAACGCATTTTATGTTGCGTCATACTACTGCCATCCCATATAAGTAGCTGGCTAAATAACGGATTAATGCCTCGACCTAGATACTGTAATGCAGCATTGGCTTGCAGATTGCCCATAATAGTCGTAGTACTTGCCAATACGCCAGAATTAGTGCAAGTCTGGGTCATTGGTTCATTTGTCTCAGTAGGTTCTTTTTTTAGCACTTCTCCGAAAACGCAATGATAGCAACCTGTTTGTTTATAAGGTTCATATAGAGCCAGCTGTCCCGAGTAACCTAATGCTGAGGCTGACAGTAATGGTATTGACTCGTTAACACTGACTTGATTTAACAACTCTCGAGCTGCAAAATTATCACTACAATCAAGTAGTAAAAATGGCGCATCGCTTGCTTTATCCTGCTTTATCTTTATTAGCGAATCAGTAGTATCATCATTTAGACGCTGGTCAGAGTAACTCACATTCACATATTCGTTTATTTTTGATAAAGCTTTATAAGCGGTTTCAGCCTTTCCTTGCCCTATATCTTCGACAGTAAATAAAGTTTGACGCTGTAAATTACTCATTTCAATGACATCATCATCTATTATATATAGGTTACCAATGCCTGCACGGACAAGCGTTTCAGATACTGGGCATCCTAAGCCTCCTGCACCTAATATAACCACTGTACTGGCTTTTAACCTCTCTTGAGCAGTAATATCCCAATTTTCTAATAGTATTTGACGCGAATAACGCATTAATTCGTCATCGCTTAGGCTATTTTTGTTAATTTGTTCTAACACAAATGCTCCCTTAAGAATATTCAATGTTCATGACTGGTTCTTATGATCTATCATAACAAATCATATAGATAATTTAGCAGCTTAGTTGCTGATTTAAAGATCCCATATCGTCTGAATACTTATTATTAAATACTTTTTTAAACTATAAAACTAGAACCTTTAAGATTTTAATAATGAAACTTATAGCAGCTTATTAAATTCATATTTTCTGGCATATAAATAATTTATATCTATCTAATAACATGGATAGAAGATATAATTAAACATTCATTTAAAATGAATGTTAAAGAATGTCGCCAAATTATGATCCCAAGTTAGCGTTATATGTTAGTGTTTTTATTAAATAGAGGTGCTAGATGATTCAAATTAAACCCCAAAGTCAAAGTCCATATTCACCTCATCCTATTTTGAATCTTAGCTTTCGAATATTTTTTAGTGGTGGTGCCATTTTTGCCATCATAGTTATGCTGTTATGGGGATTTATTTTATTAGGTATGACAAACATAGATGCTGAAAAAATAGATCCCATTTATTGGCATGCTCATGAAATGCTTTATGGTTATGCCATGGCGATTATCGCAGGCTTCCTATTAACCGCAGTAAAAACTTGGACGGGAATAATGATGCCTTATGGGTATCATCTAGGCGTTATTTTTGGTAGTTGGATGTTGGCAAGATTAGCATGGATAGGTTTAGGTTTAGGCTTAGGCTTTGGATCTAGCCTAACCTGGTTAATAGTCGCCATAGTTTTTGATTTTCTATTCATGGTTATGACTGCATGGGCCATTATCAAAGCAGTAATAGCGGTCAAACAGTATAAGCAGCTGGGTATTGTCTCTAAATTAATGCTTCTTACTATTGGAAACGGACTGTGTTACTGGGGCATTTTTAACGAAGAGCATAATTATGTTCGTATTGGCGTCTATTTAGGCTTATATCTAGTAATGGGTATTGTGCTTACCATCGGTCGCCGTGTGGTACCCTTTTTTATTGAGCGTGGTTTAAGCGTCGCTGGTGAGCATGAAGTGCATGTAAAAAACAGTAAGATTATAGATGGCATTAGCCTTGGCTCATTTTTAATATTTGTGATTGCCGATATATTTTATCCCAATCCTTATCTAATCAGTATCAGCGCTGGGATAGTGGCTCTTGTGAATATAGTAAGATTATTAGGGTGGTATCATAAAAAATTATGGGAAAAACCTCTATTATGGTCATTATTCATCGCATTTTTAGGTATGTGCTTTAGTTTTATATTATTTGCGCTACAGCCTTGGTTGGCATTCAATCATAGTCTTGCCGTACATGCTTTGGCTATATCAGGTGTGGGAATGATGACTGTGGCAATGATGGCACGTGTCTCTTTGGGACATACCGGACGCAACATTCATTCTCCACCGAAAACAATAGCTTTTATTTTTACTTTAATGGGATTTGCTTTTATATTTAGGGTAATAATGCCACTCATTACCAACGATTATTACTTAGTATGGGTAGTATTGGGTCAAGTATCGTGGATAGCTTGTTTCACTTTATTTTGCATAAGTTATTTAGCAATCTTATCGTCAAAAAGAAAAGATGGTTTGTTTGGTTAATTATCAAGACCTATTACTAAAACATAATTTTTATGAAGGCTGATTAAGTTTACAGATTTAATGATATTTACTAATTAATCCAGTTTCAAATGAGGTGCCAGCAACCAATAAACTTACTGTCCTTAAAGTTTAGCTATGATATTCAGGTCAAAGTTTTTTGTCCGTCTGCATTTAATTTATACTTAAATAGTTAGACTTATATAATTAGACTTAAATTATAAAACTATAGTTATATGGTTCTATTTTTAAAGCTTTATTTATTAGACTATAATCATAAACAGGCTTATTAATAGATAATTATAACAGCGATAACTAGTACTCAGCCCAATAAACCTAAAGTTCAAATGAACTTAACGGTATACTAAGCAGTTCATACTTTATAGTCACAGTTTCATGTCATGGTTAAAATATATGCGTCTTACTAATTATAGCGATTATGCACTACGCACATTAATGTATTTGGCGGTTATGCCTGATCGTCATACATTAGGTACGATTACAGATATTGCCAATAGTTATCAAATTTCTAGAAGTCACTTAACCAAGGTTATCCATCAACTGGCACAAATTGGCTATATTGAAAGTATACGTGGTAAAAATGGCGGTATCCGTTTGGCAAAACGGGCAGAAGATATCGTATTAGGCGATGTTCTACGCCAAACTGAACCAGACTTTTATCTAGTGCCATGCTTTGCGCATGCTGCTTTAGATATTAAACAATCTAACACAGAGTTAAATACCGTCGAGGCTATGACTGATTCTGCTTCGAGATGTGTAATTACGCCAGTCTGTAAGTTAAAAAATGTCTTTGCTGAAGCCACTCAAGCTTTTTTACAAATTATGGATAATTATACTCTAGCAGATATCGTAGATAATGATGATGAACTCTGGCAAGTTTTAAAGATTCATAATGGCTAGCTGATGTGTATTAATTTTTAATAAAGGCTAGTTAATTTCTTGATAATATATAAATTAAATGTATAGATACGCCTCTAATGCTTGCATAAAATTTATTTAAAAAAAAACAGCCCTATAAATTATAGGACTGTTTTATAAATAGATATAGGACTAGGAATTAGTCTCTCACCACCATCAAACGAAGTTCAGTCATGTCCTCCATGGCGTATTTGATTCCTTCACGTCCAAAGCCTGAGTCTTTGACACCGCCATAAGGCATGTTATCAACACGGAAGGTAGGCACATCATTGATAATTACGCCCCCTGCTTCTATAGTATCCCAAGCTTGCATCGCTTTATGAATGCTAGAGCTGTAAACCCCTACTTGTAAACCAAAGCGACTGTCATTAACAAGCTTGATACCTTGATCGAAATCTTCGTAAGCTTCCAAAATCATGACGGGCCCAAAAGCCTCATCTTTATAAAGCTTTGACTCATGATTAACATTTTCAAGAATAGTGGCATTCAACACTAGGCCATCTATCTCACCGCCACATAATAAAGTTGCACCTTCTGCAACTGCTTCTTTAATCCATTGATCAATACGTTGAAGCTCTTTTTTATCAATCATGGGTCCAATAACGACCTCAGAATCGCTAGGATCTCCAGACTTAACCGCTTTTGCCAAAGTTACTAACTTATCTTTTACTATTTGATAAATATCTTTATGGATTAAAACACGTTGTACACTGATACACACCTGTCCAGCTTGGCTATAACCACCAGTAATAATTCTAGGTAAGGCTTTGTCCAAATCCGCATCTGGCTCAATCATCACCGCCGCATTTCCGCCAAGCTCCAAAACAACTTTCTTTTTACCTGCACGCGCCTTCATGTCCCAACCTACCTTATCAGAACCTGTAAATGACAATAGCTTAATACGATCATCGGTAACTAAAACATCGGCCACTTTAGATGACATAGGTAAGATAGAAAAAGCACCTTCAGGTAAATCTGTTTGTGACAATACCTCTGCAATCAATAAGGCACCAATAGGCGTATAACTGGCAGGTTTCAATACAAACGGGCAACCTGTAGCAATAGCAGGGGCAATTTTATGAGCAACTAGATTCAGCGGGAAATTAAAAGGTGAAATAAATGCACACAGTCCAATAGGGACTCTTTTACTAAAGCCACGATAACTAGCACTTACCTCAGTAACATCTAAAGGAATAACTTCACCTTCTGGCATGGTAGTAACAGCATCCGCTGCAAACTGAAAGGTGGCAATAAGACGTTTTACTTCTGCTCGAGCAGCTGCTTCTGGCTTACCACCTTCAGCTATTAATGCTTCTGTAAATTCTTCAAATCTTTCATTAAATTTTGCTACACAATCCAGTAAAATGCGTTGCTTTTGATAAGGCTTCAAGGCTTGCATAGCAGGTACAGCTGCCAAACCAAGCTCAATGGCTTGTTGTAAAATTTCACTGTCAGCTTTAGCTACTTCAGCTACGGTTTCTTGACTGTATTTATTAGTTACTTCGAGTGCCTCTTCAGCGCCTTCATGAGCCTTATTAGCTAAGTACAAAGGATAAAAATTTTGCATAAATCACCTTATCTATTTGATTATATTTAGTAGTATACAGTTAAGTATATAGATTCTAGATTTTGATAATTAAAATACTTTGGATTTATTTCTATTGAGCATTACTAATTTTTTGATGAAACAATTACTAATTATATGACTTTATCCATAATTATTTAGAATATCTGTTTAAAATAAATTTAGAAGTTTCATAATTAGCATAAACAAAGCATGCTATTTGAACTATTATTTTTTGTAGTTTAATTTGTAATAGATGTTGGTTCATACCGATAATGCAGAAATCTTTGTTGAAAAGCAACCTATCACTAAGCTCTATAAATTTTAAAAATATATAAAATGTAAATTTAAAGTTGAAAATTGAGAGAAAGACTTTAATGTTTTTAAGCTGTAAAAGAAATTTTCTAGCTAAGCCTGAATATACCTTAGCAATGACTATATGTTTACCTATAGGTATATGAGATATTAAATAATAATTAGCGATACCAAGTTATTTGTGATCGCCGAAATATGATCATCGTTGTCTGCTATTAAACTGTCAGATTTGACATTAAATGCTGTGTTATAGCTTTTGAAATCCTTAATCCTGTTAAGCTTTTAATTGAGTAGTTAATTTGTCAATTATTTTTCTACAGTTTTATTTTCATAGCTCTAATGATTCATATTGATTGTATGTTTGATGATGCTGATAACATTTAGGAGCATAAAAAAACCCCGTTCATTTTGAACTGAACCCCAAATTTTGGACAATTTAGTTTAATCCCAAGGACTGAGTT
>NZ_JAGLBC010000113.1 GCF_018260395.1 Psychrobacter sp. | reverse complement strand
ATTATACTTTTTAATAACACAACTTTAACTCATCTATTTACCTTTATCTCAAATACAAATAGCTTTTTTTTAATTCCCAAAATTAACTAATTAGTTGAATATATTCCAAAACTGGAAAAATCCTGCCAAACCTCTTAGCAAGGCAATGCCACTACTCTAAACCTGTACTTTACACGCAACTCTTCACCAGATGTACCCAACCCAACTTCTTTTAAAGATTAGCAATCCTGCTCTGTCTACAAAGCGGATATAAGGTAAGTACCGATAAATAAGTGCCGTTTTGTTCATTAATGAATAAATCCAAAACAATAACCATAAACTTAGATACTTAAAGGCATCAACCCTATTATTGGGTTCAGATTTAAGAGTGAACCTTCAATAAAAATGATACGTATGGAACAGTTTCGATAGAGAATATGATTAAAGGATTCTGCATCATAAATAGCTTGTTTAAAATCCTAGCTTACGCTTGCTCATCTTAACGCTTTCTTAACACCTAGCTACTTATCATGACCTAAAAAGCTAAACGAACGCTTAATGTGTACGTCCATATATACGGTATTTAAATAGTTAGTCCCTTATTGTCAATAAATCTTAGATTTGTAGGTAATGAGAAGATGTTCTCCAACATAAGATACGCATCTTGACTATGTAAAAATGGGTTCTAAAAAGTTTGAGCACATGCTAAAGCTCACTTCTATCTAAAACATATTTTGTATAGTTATTTGACAATAACAACATTCAATTAAATGGAATTAGTATGAAATTTTATCCTATGATTGGGTTAACAGGTTTATTGCTTGTAAACTCAGTCGCTTATGCTGCTTGGGACACCAGTGATCCACCTACATTTGCAGGTGATGTGCTACAAATCGCTATACCATTAACAGGTCTAGGCATGGCATATGCAAAAGGCGATACTGAAGGAATGAAGCAGTTGGCTTACACCGTCGTGGTGAATCAAGCTATTACTGAAGGTATGAAGTATGGCTTTGACGGTACTGCTTTAGGTGAGCGACCCGACGGTGGTAGACGATCGTTTCCGTCTGGACACACCAGCGGTGCTTGCGCTGGAGCCACCTTTATTGGTCAGCGTTATGGCTGGTCATATGGCTCAGTTGCCATGGTGCCCGCAGGCTATGTCGGCTGGTCTAGGGTGAATGCGGAGCGTCACCATGTACGTGATGTGGTCGCCGGATGTGCTTTAGGCGTAGCAACGGGATTGTTATTGACCTCACCTGAAGGTAATCAAACCATTACGCCGTGGTACGAAAATAAGACCTTTGGTGTCACCATCTCATCTAAGTGGTAAAGCCTTAATTTGTATCAAGGTTGTTGAGCACACTCTACCCTTCATAAATTTATCGACAATGATCATTATCCAACTGATTAGACATGGGATGCCATGGTAGATAGTTTCGATATTGATTAAGGGTGTTGCTTAATACATTGCTGGGCTAAAGGCACAGTCTTATATCTACGTTTGCTAACTCGCAAAAAGAGCACCCTCTCGGATGCTCTTTTTTATAATGCTAGACTAAATCGAAAACCCTATTCCCATTCAATCGTCGCAGGCGGCTTACTCGATACATCATAAGTAACGCGTGACACATCAGCGATTTCATTCATAATACGGTTACTTACGGTCTCAATCAGTTCATACGGTAGATGCGCAAAGCGAGCGGTCATAAAGTCAATGGTTTCCACTGCTCGCAACGCAATTACCCACGCATAACGGCGACCATCACCTACCACCCCAACGGATTTGACAGGGGTAAATACCGCGAAGGCTTGCGCCGTTTTATCATACCAACCAGAGCGCTCAAGCTCTTGCATAAAGATAGCATCGGCTTGACGTAAAATATCGGCATATTCCTTTTTAACTTCACCCAAGATACGCACGCCTAAGCCTGGGCCTGGGAACGGATGACGGTAAATCATCTTGTGCGGTAAACCTAGGGCAATACCCAATTTACGTACTTCATCTTTAAACAGGTCACGTAATGGCTCAACCAATTTAAAGGCTAAATCGTCAGGTAAACCGCCTACATTGTGGTGACTCTTAATTACGTGCGCTTTGCCTTGATGAGACTTAGCAGATTCAATAACGTCAGGATAAATGGTACCTTGCGCTAAGAACTCAACTGGCTTGCCGTCGCTGCCTTGGCTCACATCACGTGCGGCATCAGCGAAGACATCAATGAAGGTTTTGCCAATGATTTTACGTTTGGCTTCAGGGTCCGCCTCACCTGCTAGAGCATCTAAGAAGCGGTCTTCTGCATCGACACGCACCACTTTGACACCCATGTTCTCAGCGAAAACTTGCATCACTTGATCGCCTTCGTGCAGACGTAATAGTCCATTGTCCACAAATACACAGGTGAGTTGATCGCCAACCGCTTTGTGCAATAATGCTGCTACAACAGAGCTATCTACTCCGCCTGATAAGCCTAATAAAACTTGCTTATCACCGATTTGTTGCTTTAACTGTTCAACACGCATGTCGATAATGTTATCTGGCGTCCAGTCACCCGCGCAGCCACACACTTGATGCACAAAGCGAGATAGCAAGACATCGCCCTGTAAGGTATGGGTGACTTCTGGATGAAACTGTAGACCGTAGTATTTTTTATCTTCATTGACCATTACAGCGATAGGGCAACTTGGCGTACTGGCTACCACTTCAAAGCCCTTTGGCGCTTCGACTACTTTGTCGCCATGACTCATCCACACATGCAGACGGCTATTGGCTTGGCGCTCATCTTCGATACCATCAAGCAAGGCGCTAGAACCCGTCACATCGATAACAGCAGCACCGAACTCATGTACATCACTGGCTTGTACTTTACCACCAAAGTGGTCAGCCATGGCTTGCATGCCGTAGCAGATACCTAATATAGGCACGTTCAAATCAAACAGGGCTTGGTTAATTTTTGGGCTATTTTCATCATGAACACTTTCAGGTCCGCCTGATAAAATGACGCCTTTAGCAGCAAATGCTTCAATACGGCTGGTATCGATGTCATAAGGATACATCTCACAGAACACGCCAGCTTCACGCACTCGTCGGGCAATCAACTGGCTGTATTGTGAACCATAATCAATAATTAAAATGCGATCTTCTTTGATCGCCGCTGCCTGTTTGCTCAATGAGTTGCTCATAAGGTTATCCAATCTTAGATATATAGTGTCAGTAGCAGAAATTTTAGCGCCTATTTTAACAAGAATCTGCCTAGGGAGGGGAGTTGTGTTTTCAATCAAAGTCGAAAAATGTAACTGTCAGTCAAACCTGGCAATCAAACCAAATAGTCAAACCAAGCAGTCAAACTAAGATAACAAAATTGTCTAGCTAATCAGTCAAACCAACCAGTCTAACTAACAATGCAAAACAACTATGCAAACCAACTACGCAAAATAACCAAATCATCTTAACTTTTTACTAACGAAGCGCTGTTTTTTTTTAAATAATGATTATGAATAATTGAATAAGATTGTATTGAGTTATGTTAGATTGACTTTGCCTTGCCCCTGCCCTAAATAATGACAAGACGCTAAACTTGGTTGAAAGTTGCTATTGTTGATACTGTGGCTTACAGTACCCCATACTATTAAATCTAAGGAATTAAGCATGAAACTTATCAATTTAGTTATCTTCTTTATCATCGTTTTCGCATTAAACTATGTGCTTAATATGGTATTAAACCTAGGACAGGACCTGACCTATATTGCTGTGCTAAGTGTGATTACTACGGCATTGTTTTATGTGCTTACCTTTATGCGTGATCGATGGTCTAAATAACTGATCAGCCAACCTCTTTGAAGCTTAAGCGGCTATAAGTTATGTTGATCCTAAAGACTATTTATATAAAAGAGCGGGCTAAACACTCTTTAAGCGCTTAATGCTTGTTTGATACGTGCCAATCCTTCAACCAAGACCGACTGAGGACACGCCACGTTAATACGCATTTTTAAATGCCCTTCATCCCCATAACCAATGCCGGCATTGAGCTCTACCTTGGCATCGCGTAAGCTATCATATAATGCCTTATCGTCTTCAGCATAAGCTGAGCAATCTAACCAAATCAAATAGGAGGCTTCAGGGCGCATGATCTTAATATTTGGTAAGTTATTGGCCAGATACTCTAAAGTGAATTCAATGTTTTTTTCGATATAAGCCAATGCCTGCTCAAGCCATTCAGCACCATGTTCATAACCACTTTGCATAGCGCTATAGGCGAACATATTCAGCTCATACTCGTCATTTAAGCGCTGCTGATTGCTGATTTGCTTTAATAAGGCTTTGTCTTTTGCAAATATCATCGAGCCTTTAATACCCGCAATGTTAAAGGTTTTAGTCATTGATGTTAGGCTGACTACCATATGCTCATAGCCTGCAACCAAATTTAAAAACGGGGTAAAGCTATGACCCGTTAAGGTTAAATCTTGATGAATCTCGTCACTGACAATTGCCACTTGATATTTTTTGAATAGCTCAAGTACCGTTTTTAACTCTTCTTTGCTCCACACCCTCCCACCTGGGTTATGGGGATTACACAGTAAAAACAGCTTAATTTTGTGCTTTTTAATTTTGGCTTCGATATCATCTAAATCAAACTCATAACGCCCCTTCACCTCTTTTAACGCAGAGCGAATCACCTTACAACCGTTCAGCTTAGTCTTAGTTACAAATGGGGCATAAATCGGGTCATTGATGAGTACCGCATCACCTACCTCAGTAAATAAATTTACCAGTAACGCAATACTAGGAACCACACCAGGCGAAAATAAAATTTGATCCGCTTCAAGTTGTAAACCATAGCGGCTGCTGTGCCAATTGATAATCGCTTGATATAAAGCATCAGTTTGCTTGGTATACCCAAGTATGCCGTGGTCAATGACCTGCTGTAGACTGTCTAAAATTGGTTGAGCAGCCTTAAAATCCATATCGGCCACCCACAATGAAATGGTGTCATCTTCATAATGCCATTTGATGGAGCCAGTATTACTTCTATCGATTACTTCATCGAAATTATATTGCATAACAGGTTCCTAAAGCTGAGGTCATTTATATTTTGTAATGTTTAAACAGCTGGTTTTAGTTGGCTTTTTGAGTTTGATTTTTTAGATGTTTGCTTTTTATAATCTGTTTTATGTATCAATCCGCTTAATCTCGGTTAAAGCTTGATTGCGATAGTATAAATCTTCACGAATGCTAAATCCTAATCGCTCCCAGAATCTATTGCCAATCTCATTGCGTTGAAAAATAAATAACCCAACTTTACTGATAGATAATGCTTTCATTGCATCAAGCACCTGATTAACCATTGCCTCACCGATACCTTGATTACGATAAGCGACATCCACGGCAGTGTGATAGATATAGCCTCGCCTGCCGTCTTCACCTGCAATAATAACGCCGATGATTTTTTTATGTTCACTTTCTGCCACAAAACTAAGGGTTGGATTACGGGTTAACATACGATCAATACCGTCTTTAGAGTCGTCAACGTAATTTAAGCCCATGCCGGGTGTATTAATCCATAGCTGGTATACCGCATCGTAATCAGCAATTATCATTGTGCGTATGGTCATGACGAATCTCAGTAGTTAGGATTTTAGTTGAAATAGTACTTCAGCAAAATTAATATCGGTAGCGACTTAAGCATAATAATCAGCGCATTGGGTGCAATTACGTGTGTGGCAGGAGCTAAACACTATGCGGTTTGATATGATTACTTGCCTCCCTTACGAATATTGAGAAAAGATTATGAGTCGCTAGTAAAAGACCTTTATACTTACACTCTTACCGTTTTACCTATACCCTCTAGATTAAGTAGAGTGCTAATCAATTGTGTCTCATTCGCTGCTATTTCTTTTTTAAACTGGAGATAACTATCCATATTCTGTGGAATGGCTAATTTAAATTTATGTATCACACCGCCATACCCATTTAACGTCCCCATCTTTAAAGCGATATTCTCATCTTCGCTTGGTGCTATAAAACCACCAATATCTGCTTTATATAAATAGAGGTATGAGATAATTTGATTAAGATCATCGCGAGCAATGTTATTATCTTTCATATGTTTATATTTAGCATCAAGGATAATCTGATTGTCTTTTACAAAGTCTGGATAGCGCCTAACATTATTACCCTCAAATTTCTGCACATAAGTATTGATACCGCCTTTTGATCGTTTATTCTGCGGATGAGCATAGCCGATTTTAGATAATAGCGTATCCAAATACTCTTCCCACAGCCATGCACCATCAAATAATATACCGTAGGCTTTGTCTTTGCTTTTAGCATACTTAAGCTCTTCATAACGTAATAGCTGTAAGCAAATTTTTTGTAGGTGGGCATATTCTGTGAAGTAGGGATGCATGAAAGGTTTACGATTTTCATGAATGACCGTTTGTTTTTCTCGAGCATCATAAGAGGGGGTGTGCTGAACTATCAAGTTAACAAAATCAAGGGTATCACTATCGCTGTGCAAGACATCTCGCACATTAGGTTTCTGCTTAATAAGCTCAATAGTATGGCGAACAAGCTGGATTACTGGATTATCAAAGCTATATTCACGCACCATATAAGCCATATTACCGTGAAATGGCTGATTTCTTTTGACGTGCGTTTGAATATCAATCTTGCCTTTTAAATTACTGTCGTTGTAACGTCTCTTTTGATATGCCTTGTATAACCCTTGCGACAGCGCCTTTTTAAGATAATACGCAAATAAGTACACCAAGAAATCAAATATATTGGTTTGGCTACGACTATGCTTTAAGTCCAGCACATTAAACTTCAGCACTTTATGAAGCATATAGTGTAAGAAGTAATCTTCTTGACCATAAACAGATACTTTAGCAAATCGAGATTGAATTTTTAACTGGGTATCTTTAACACCGATAAAACCCATGATATTGCCAGTCTCCAATATCGTTTTAGAGCCTTTTACACTCAACTCGAAGATAGCACTTTTACTGATATCATCATCATTGGCTTCAAAACTGTCAGGAAATATTAAAAGCTCTGGATGCGTTTTTGCTAGCTCAGCTATTGACTGATTAGCAAGGACTGATAAATCGGATATGACCTTTTTATCTTCTAAATCATCCATGTTTAAATCCAGTGATGAGTTATCTGTCGCTAAGAGCATCATCAAACCTTACTTGCAAATTGTAAGCATCTTTCAATTTCAAAAGCTGTTCTTCAGCATCA
This sequence comes from Psychrobacter sp., assembly GCF_018260395.1. Lineage (GTDB taxonomy): Bacteria > Pseudomonadota > Gammaproteobacteria > Pseudomonadales > Moraxellaceae > Psychrobacter. The sequence goes on along the minus strand of NZ_JAGLBC010000113.1, from coordinate 631 downwards.
GGATATCCTCGCAAATATTCAAATAATAATGCCTCTAAATGATATGCCCATAGCTTACTAAAATCACCGTTATAGTCTGCAAGCTTTAAAAAGTAAGCAGGCCCAACATGATAAGCAGCATTAAGACCTTGTACTGATTCAATCGCTGTATTCAAAGCAACCAAACGCTGTTCAGCTTCTTCTTTCCAAGAGTCAATTTTCTCATTCCACATAGATAACGTATCGGTAGCTTTGATTTCTCTCCACGCAAAACGGCGTCGCATTGCAAAATCAAACGACTCTACACTGCGATCGATATCATTCATTGTACCGATAATATAAACATTGTCTGGTATAAAAAACCCGTTTTTGAATACATCTTCTTCTGTCTGTAAATTTGCATACTGAGTCGTAACTCTACCTTTTTCTCCGCGGTAACCTGGGTCTATTGAAAAGAACAACTCACCGAATACTTTAGATATTTCAGCACGATTGATTTCATCCAAGATAATAATAAACTTCTTTGTTTTATAACTTGAATTAGCCATTTTTAGGTTATATTGTTGTCTGATGTGCTCACAAACTGGGATTAAGTAGGGTTTCCAATCAAGAGCTTTACCTGTTTCAAAGTAAGTTTGAATTTTATACTTAC
>NZ_JAGLBC010000112.1 GCF_018260395.1 Psychrobacter sp. | reverse complement strand
CATGATTAATAGATTTATGTTAAAAGTATAAATTCTGACATTATAATCTAAGATATATTTGAGAAAACCGTATCATATCTTATAAGAATGGATTCTTATTGCCTAAGTTTGTCTTGGTTTGAGATTATATTCATTATTACACTAAGAAGCGTATTCAACTTAAAATAAAAGGACTGAGTCCTATGCAGTACTCAGTCCTTGGGATCATACTAATTTGACCATCATTTGAGGTTCAGTTAAATTCAAATGACTGCTTTATTAACTTAAAACTCAATGTTTGAAAACTATTGCTATGGATTAAAATAACACTATTAAGCTAACTGTGCTATTTAAGAAAATTAGTTATCAATCGTATTGACGTTTTTAAAGTCACCTTAATACACTAGGCAACTTTATTTTTAACGTCATAACGATCGGCCATCATCACTTTGTTCCAAGCTTTAACAAAGTCTTTGACGAATTTCTCTAAGTTATCGTCCTGTGCATATAGTTCTGCATAAGAACGTAAAATAGAGTTTGAACCAAATACTAAATCAACACGCGTTGCTTCCCATTTAATATTACCCGTACTACGTTCACGTATAATATAAGATTGAGCAGCATTATTGTCAGTCTTAATAGGTTCCCAAGTGTATTTCATATCCGTTAAGTTAACAAAAAAATCATTGGTTAACACACCTGGGCGATCGGTCAATACACCTTTATTACTATGACCATAGTTGGTATCAAGCACGCGCATACCACCAATTAATACGACCATCTCAGGGGCAGTTAAGCCCATCAACTGAGTACGGTCCAGTAGCATCTCTTCTGGAGACACAGCATAATCCTTCTTGACCCAGTTACGATAGCCATCATGTACAGGCTCAAGATCTGAGAATGAATCAATGTCTGTCATCTCATCAGTCGCATCACCACGGCCTGATACGAATGGTACTTTGATATCAACGCCAGCATCTTTGGCCGCCTGCTCAATAGCAGCATTACCGCCTAATACAATCAAATCTGCTAAACTAACTGGCTTATCAAATTGAGACTGAATACGAGTTAAGGTCTCTAATACACGTTGTAACTGTTCAGGCTCATTACCAATCCAGTCTTTTTGAGGAGTAAGACGGATACGAGCGCCATTAGCACCACCTCGATAATCAGACTGACGATAAGTACGCGCACTATCCCAAGCGGTAATGATCAGCTCACGTTTGTCTAAACCACTGTTTAGAATTTGAGCGCTTAGTTTAGCGATATCATCATCCGTTAAGTTGGTATTGCCCTCTGGGATAGGATCTTGCCAAATAAAGTCTTCAGCAGGCACATCAGCACCTAAGTAGCGAGACTTAGGACCCAAATCACGGTGAGTCAATTTAAACCATGCTTTGGCAAATACTTGATCAAAGTACTCAGGATCGTTATGGAATTTCTCAGAGATTTTGCGATATTCAGGATCTTTAATCATGGCCATATCGGCATCGGTCATGATTGGATTACGGCGTACACTTGGATCATGGGCATCAACTGGGCGGTCTTCTTCAGCAATATCAACAGGTTCCCATTGCCACGCACCTGCTGGGCTCTTAGTAAGTGCCCAGTCATACTTAAATAATAGATCAAAGTAGCCATAGTCCCATTGCGTCGGATGAGTGGTCCATGCCCCTTCGATACCACTGGTTACCGTGTCCCCCGCATTACCCGTACCATTTGGATTACGCCAGCCTAAACCTTGCTCTTTGATATCTGCAGCTTCTGGCTCATCTTCTAATAACGACGCGTCGCCATTACCGTGAGTTTTACCCACTGTGTGACCACCCGCTGTCAAAGCAACGGTTTCTTCGTCATTCATAGACATACGGCCAAAGGTCGTACGAATATCAGCAGCTGTTTTTAATGGATCAGGATTACCATCGACACCTTCTGGGTTCACATAGATAAGACCCATTTGTACTGCAGCCAATGGATTCTCTAGTGTTTCACGTTCAGCATCATTCTCATAACGGTTCTTAGTTTCTGCTAACCACTCTCGCTCTGAACCCCAATAAATATCTTTTTCTGGGTGCCAGATATCTTCACGACCACCAGCGAAACCTATGGTTTTAAAGCCCATAGATTCATATGCCATGTTACCTGCTAAAATAAATAAATCAGCCCATGATAGCTTATTGCCGTATTTACGCTTAATAGGCCACAAAAGACGACGCGCTTTATCTAAGTTCGCATTATCAGGCCAACTGTTAAGTGGCGCAAAACGTTGATTTCCCGTACCTGAGCCACCACGGCCATCAGCACGGCGATAAGTACCTGCTGAGTGCCACGCCATACGAATCATTAAACCACCGTAATGACCCCAATCTGCAGGCCACCACTCTTGGGAGTCTGTCATAAAGTTTTTAAGATCTTGCTTAACGGCCTCTAAATCAAGTTCTGAAAATGCTTTGGCATAGTCAAAGTCAGGATCCATAGGATTGGTCTTTTGATCATGCTGATGCAAGATATCAAGGTTGAGGGTGTTTGGCCACCAATCAGTTACCGTGGATGCAGTCGTCGTGTGCGCTTGATGCATCACTGGACATACGCCCATACTAGGACGTTCAGACGTGTGACTATTATCCGCATTTTCACTATGGATTGTAGGGCCTTCACCAGTACCTTTATCATAAGTTGTATTGGTTAATGGGATATTCGGAGTATTAGGGTTATTTGGGGCGTTATCAGTATTAGACACTTTTATCTTCCTATAATAATTAAAAGCATTTTAATGCTCTGTTCTAATTTAAGTTAAGTTAAATTAATTTAAGTTTATGCAATCACCTTTCAGTGAGTCATTCTATAAAACAGTTGGTTAAAAAATCTTTTTATATCATCAACTTATAATCGTTAATATAAATTCAAATTATGAAGATGATATTACACAAAAAGGCAATATTTAATCCTTGCCTATTCATTTACACACAAGATATACCAGAGTCTGCCTACAGTGAACTTTATAATAGAAAAAACTATGATTGATTTATTCAATCATCATTCTAATTTCGATATCTTATACCACTTAATCGACAAATGTTCTGTAATTAAAGGTGAATAATATCTCTAACTAAGCGGAATCTTAATTATTCGTTTGCTTAAGTTGCAAATTAAAAGAATAATAATTTTAATGATGCGAATCAATGTATATGTATCGCGTATAAGGAGACTAGTTTTGAAGGAAGGAGCCATTGAATTGAGCAGATATAATTGAGCTGTTATTGTGTAATCTAAGTGTTTACTATGCCATAATCGCAAAATCTAAGGGGTACGGGTACATATTTAAGGCTAACGTTTTGGAGGCAGAACAGATGGATAAGTAGTCTTCTTTCGCTTAAAGAAGCAAGAAGTTAGGCTTCATTTTACAAAAACATGCTAGTCCAACAAACTAACTATGACTATGATAACTCTGTGATTAAGAATAACTAAGAAGACTACTGTCGTTCAATTATTGCAACCAGCAGTCATTATTAATTAATTTTATAATTGAGTATTTTATGATAAAAACATCGCAAGTTACCCTCGTTTTTCAAGGTTATGTACATACTGACAGCTTAGGCTCAGGCGTTAATGACGGTTTGGATTTATTGTATAACATTGCAAAAAGTCGTGAATCTTATCCAGACGCCTCTATAATTGTATCTACTTGGGACAATACAAATTTTCCAGATAATTATAATACTGCTGAAAAGCTTGGCATTGATGCGCTGATACTTAGCCCTGATCCAGGTGGCCTACCCAATATCAAATTTGGGTACGATACGCCAAACAATGTGAATCGTCAGATCGTAACTACTAAGGCAGGACTTGATGCTGTTACCACTGAGTATGCTATTAAACTACGTACAGATAGTTTTTTAACGTCAGCTGAATTGCTCAATACGTTAACAGATTACACGGACAGTGTTGTTCAATCACGTGCTCAATCGAATATCCAAGATACTGAAAAAAATACTGAAATAGCTTCTAAAAAAACTACTGAAGCGGACTATTCTCCAATTGTCGTATCTAGTTACTTCAGTATTGATCCTATGGTTTATGAGCATATGGCTTATCACATTAGTGACTGGATGCAGTTTGCAAAAACCGATATTCTTCAAAAATACTGGTCGCTTGATTTAATGCCTATAGAGGATGCCACATATTATGAGCGTCATAGCCATGATAAGGATACGAATCAAGACGGCTATCAAGAAGGTTTTAAGTATAACAACCAATCAAATGAGTATACTGATGATACCTTTAGAACTCGCTTAGCGGTTGAGCAATATATTACGACTACCTATGCAAAAAGTTTAGGCTTTACAGTACCTAATACTTATAATGAGATGAATGATCAAATCATTGATGACTTTAAACGTTATGTGGCAGAGCATATCATTATTGCTGACAACGAACAGATAGGTTTTGAATTACCGAAGTATAGCTGGGTAAATGCCGATGACTTTATGGCTTTAAATTGCTTAAGTCATGCCGACTGGTATCAATTATTTATATTACATCACAACATAGACAACCCAAATGTTGCTTTGTTGTCGCAAGCTCAGTCGCGTACTCAGCAAAAAAATAGTCTAGATGCTAACTATAATCTTGTAAGCTCATATCCAGTCAGCTAAATTAAGTTAATTAGCTCAGTAAATCAAAAATCCGTCTGCTGTCAGACGGATTTTTTGTTTAATTGAGATATTGTAGAAGCTTATTCGTTATTCAATAAGTGATAGTATTCATCAGGGGTACCGCAAAAACTCATGGCTTCTAACTCAACCAAACTTTGGCGTATTAAGCAGCCTTGTTTAATCAATAAATTGTACATAGGCGCTATATAGTATTCACCCTTCACCATCAATTTTTGCTTAACAGCATCATCGAACATCTGCATAAATAATTTTTTTGATTTAAAATAATAGAGTCCATTACTACAATACTCTGAGATACGCTCTTTTTCAGCAGTATGCGTAACAACACCGTCCGCATCAATTGCCACAAAGGACCAATGATCCCCTTCCCCTTTAAAAACCTCTAAATAGCCATCAACCTGATCTACGAAATCAGGTTTGATAAAGTTATGATGAAAAGTGTCGATGTTGAAAATAAACAGCGGTTCCTCATCATCAATATCTGGGTTATCAATGCCAAGATAGACAGTATGAGCTTGTCCCATCGTATCGTTGTCTAAAACATGAATCAATGCCTGTTCTATACCTAATGCTTTGATACGTTGTTCTACAAATTCTAAAGTCTGATAAGTATCCTGCAAAATGAATAAAAACAATTCAGTTTTAAAAAATTCAGCAAAAGATTCAACTGCCAAATCAAACACATATTGGTCGTTCAAAGTCAGCTGGTGCTTGGGTTTATCAAATCCTGCTTTAAAAAAACGACTGCTCTTGCCTGCCATTGGAATTACAATCATATAACCTATACCTAGTGCTTAAATGGGAATGTTTTTATATTAAAATAACGGCTTAGTAAGTAATTCAACGTACTTAAATCGTTCAACTTATTCAACTTATTTAATTAGTTAAATTTACTCATTATATGTATCATGATACAAGCGCATCAGAGTTTAAATAGTCTTCTTGGCTGTGCTTTTTATGAGTTAATTCACGCTTTTGATCTTGAATTGTATGGCTTAGAACAAATGTCTTATATATTCGAATGGCATTAAGCAACATAGCTTGTTGTCGATCAGGACGATCAGCATGTAAAGGTAACATGGATAAAAATAACAACACCACAGCTGGCATGATGTCTAAAGTTGAGAATCCTTCAATAAACTCAGTGTTAAAAAACTCCTTTTGAATCTGCTGACGCCTTGGGTCTTTATGAAAATGCAACGTTTGCTCATAGCCTTGTGAAGTCCAAGACTCAGATAATGTATATTGTCCCGCAATAATAAAGTCATAAAGCCCTATAACAGAATGGGCAAGCTTGGCTAAATCGTATGTTTGATCGCCATAGATACTCATATTACCATTGGCATCAATGCCTCTAGGATCAATCATCTTAATTTTATTGTTGGCCGAGTCAAAAAGTAGATTACTAAAACATAAGTCGCCATGCATTATCGCTGGAACAAAGGGCAATGCAGCCGTTAAATCAATACAATGACGAGCAATATGCTCAATAGAACCTAACGCTTTACCTTCATAAAAAACAGGCTGCTTAAGACTAACATTGGCATCTTTGGCATATTTATTAAGACGTGATAAAGTCTTTTTTTCATAGAGATAACAGCTATATTGTTCTAAATCATTGATACAAACGTTTTCTAAATATTTGTTTTCTGCATTAATCTTAAAGACTTCTTTGACGCTATTAAAAATGCGTTTCCAAAGGCTATGATCACTTTGTCCATGAACATACAATTCATTTAAGGGAAACAGTTGTAAGTATTCAAGACTATAGTAATACTGTCTATTTTTAGCACCCTTATCTATAAAACCACTAGAAATAAATGTTGGCAAGTAAGGGTTAAGAGCTTCAGGCATATTTTTATACCAATGGGCTTCGGCCTTAATCTTTTCATTATCCTGACTACTTTTAGTTACCCTGCCATCCATAATGCATAGGGTATTAAAAGAGCGCTGTGTCGTTAATGACGCACGGGCAATAAAATAACCGTTGTCACAATTACAATCATGCCATTCAGTTAACATAATTTGAGATAAGGCATCATGTCGCTGTTGATAGGCATATACTAAATTGGCAAAGTACTCATATATTAAGTATTGACTATTAGTGCTCGTTATAGAGTCCACAGACGTTTTATTTATTAAAGCATTACTCGAACCTATCGAACTACCATTTACTTTATCTATTACAGATAAAAGCGCACTAGATGACCCAAACGATACATACCCTATCCACGCCTTAGCAAAACTATTATAAAATTGAAAAAACTCATTAGATAAGTCTGCTTCCTCTTCTGCATTACAATGGTTATGGTTAGAACGGTTATTGTTTTGGTAATCTATCAAATAATTACTAACGGTCAAACATTCATTATCAGTAGGAATATTATAAAGCCATGTATTACCCAATTGAATACGAATAGGTTCATTAAAACCTTGTGGCAATTCATTGAGTAATTGCATTAATATTTCAGTTATTTCGGTCTCAATATCAGAAAATATTACGCTTATAGACAACCTATCAAATGTTGCTTGCTCATTAGAGGTAGGGCAATAACCTTTTGGCAATACTGTCACAATGGATTCTGACTCAAAAACTTTTCTGAACGTAACAACTTGATGTTCAATCAGTTTTTTATTACCAACTGGCAATAACATTGCAGGCAAATCGCCAATATCTCTAGAAAGTTTACTATGGATATGACTCAAAGATAGAATAATGATCATCAATTTTCCTAATTAATGGCCAAACTGTCATCAACGTTATACCCTAAAATTAAATTATAGAACTTATTAAGTTAATCACATTGATTGTCATTAACAGATTAATTAAATAAGAGATAATTGATAAATCTAGAGTAGCTTTTTGAATGAAAGTTGCACATAACTTATGAATTAATTTTTTATGTATTGGTTTTTATAGGCTAGATATTTTAATCTTTAACTATGAACAAATATTTAATTAAGCAGGTTTATAGATTTAGTTGTATAAGTTTATGGCTTTATAGCTTTATAGCTTTATAAATTTAGAAAATACTAGCAAGAAGAAATATAACAAGTTATTTTTATATTTATTGTTTAGGTCTATTGATACCTACCAACTCACAAAGCTCGTTATAATTCAATTGAATAAATTCATCTGGCCGAACTGCTTTGTCATCTATATAAAACCCTTCAAATCCGCACCAAGGTTTGCCAATATAAATCTCATCGTAAGGCACGTTATGCTTTTCTAGCCATGTCATAATAA
>NZ_JAGLBC010000012.1 GCF_018260395.1 Psychrobacter sp. | reverse complement strand
CCAATTAATAAACTAATAAAGTAAACGCAACTAGTTAAGCAACTTATTAAAGAGTTATTAATACCAATAATACCCTAACCTCAAATTTATTATAAAAAAAGGAAATAGATATGACCCGTCAAACTATTCATACAGATAAAGCCCCTGCAGCGGTTGGTGCTTACTCGCAAGCGGTTAAAATCCCTTCTGCAGGTGGCAGCTTGGTCTATATTTCAGGTCAATTAGGTTTTGATCCAGAAACTATGGAACTTCGTGACGGCTTTGAAGCTCAAGCGGCTCAAGTCATGGACAATATCGAAGCAATCTGTGAAGCGGCTGGTGGTAAGTTAAGTGATGTGGTGAAATTCAACGTTTCATTAACTGACCTAAATGATTTTGGTGCGCTGAATACTATTTTTGCTGAACGCCTAGCAGAACCTTATCCTGCACGTGCTGCTGTTCAAGTTGCAGCATTACCTAAAGGTGGTATTGTTGAAATTGAGTCTATCTTATTTATTGAAGACTAATTGGTTATGAGTAGTAAGTCTTTTAAAAACGTTGAATGACTATATCATAGCTAACTATAGCAAATGAACCTGGGTTATAAACCAAGCACAGTTTGGTTTATAACCTTTTACTTAAGGAGGTACCTAACTGATGCTTATTCGTGTCGCCTTACCGGTGCCTCTTTATCGTGAATATGACTACCTTCCTCCTACTAATACTACTCTCTCTTCGGATAATTCTTCACCTGCTATTGCGCCCATCGGCAGCAGAGTAGAGGTTTCTTTTGGACGTCAAACATTAATTGGTATCGTAGTAGATCACATTGACAGTCGCCAAAGTGAGGTTGCTGTAAACAAACTCAAAGCCATTAAAAAGGTACTGGATTCCAAGCCCTTATTAAGTCCTAAGATGCTTGCACTAGCACGTTGGCTAGCGAGCTACTATCACTATCCATTGGGCGATGTACTATCTGTAATGCTACCTACTCTTATTCGTCAAGGCAAACCATTAGATTTATTGATTACTCACTGGCGTGTGTTGCCTGAGGTCAATAAAAAAGATTTTCATAATAATGCCCATAAGCAAAAGCAGCAGTTTGCCATGCTAAAACTACATGGAGAACACGGAGCTAGCGAAGATACCCTGCTTTTAGAGGGAATGGAGCGCCCTTTTTTAACTCTGCTTGAAAAAAATGGTTTAATCGAGCGCCATTTAAAACCTCAGTCAGCCCCGCGTCCGGTTTCGCTTGCTAAAATGCCACTGAGTCTTAACGCTCAGCAAAAACATGCTGTCGATAGTATTACGGCTAAGGCAAAACAAGCAAAATACGGTGGCTATCTATTGAATGGGGTTACTGGAAGTGGCAAGACTGAAGTATATCTACAAGCCATGCAGCCTGTTTTGGAAGCAGGGAAACAAGTTTTAGTCTTAGTTCCTGAAATAGGGTTGACCCCACAAACTAGGGCACGCTTTGCTGAGCGTTTTGCCGCCAATATCTTACTGCTACATTCTGGACTCAATAATACTCAGCGTATGCGTGGTTGGGAAGATTGTCGTGAAGGGCATGCCCAAATTATCATAGGTACTCGATCCTCGATTTTGCACCCTTTCGCAAATTTAGGACTTATTGTGGTTGATGAATCGCATGATCAATCATATAAACAGCAAGACACTTTACGTTATCATGCGGCAGATGTTGCGTTGTATCGCGGCTATCAAATGGATATACCAGTTGTTTTAGGGACAGCCACGCCATCGCTGGAGCATTTAAAGTTGGTTCAAGACGGCAAATTGACCGAGCTTATACTTACAGAGCGAGCCGGTAAAGCTAAAGAAGCGACTATGTATCTGGTCGATGCACGCGACACGCCTACCAGATATAGCAATTTACCAGCAACTCCTAGTCAGCAAGCCTCTTTATTGCCCAATTTACAGAGCTCACAAAATACTGGACTTACCGATGACACTATTACTGCTATTAAAGAGACTTTAGAAGCTGGCGAGCAGGTTTTGGTTTTTTTAAATCGCCGAGGTTATGCACCAATCTTGTTGTGCGAAGCCTGTGGCTGGCAAGCAGATTGTGTTCGCTGTGAAGCCCATTTAACGGTGCATCATAGCCAGTTAAACAACCATCAACCCAGCTATCTGAAGTGCCATCATTGCGATTGGCAAGCTTCAATTCCTTTGGCTTGTCCAGATTGTGCTAGTGTTAATCTAAACGCTGTTGGCATGGGTACTACCCGATTGACCGAAAGCTTACATGCCCTTTTTTCAAACCCTCAGACTAGCAAAAAGACTTATCCTATTATCCAAATCGACCGAGACACCACACGGAAAAAAGACAGTTGGGAAGACATTTATCAGCGCATAAATACAGGAAATCCTGCTATATTAGTAGGCACCCAAATGGTAGCAAAAGGGCATCACTTCCCTAATGTCACGTTGGTCTGCTTGCCAAATGCCGATCGAGGATTTTTGTCTCCAGATTTTCGATCACCTGAGCATACTGCACAGTTAATTGTACAAGTTGCAGGTCGATCAGGCAGAGGGCGTAAACCTGGTAAAGTTTTGATTCAGACCGTTCAGCCTGAAAACCCTTTACTTCGCAAACTGGTAAGCGAAGGCTACCAGCCTTTTGCTTTAGAATTGTTAAAAGAGCGTAAAATGCTTGGCTTACCGCCTTACACTTATGGCGCATTGATACGTTGTGAGGCAAAAAGCATGCAGCAGGCCACTCAAGTCTTAAAAGATGCAGTTGCTATTTTACCAAGACATGAAATGGCAATTTTGGGTCCTATCGATGCGCCGATGAAAATGAAAAATAGCCGTTATCACAGTCAGCTGTTATTCTTATCCAAACAAAGACCGCAACTGCATCAAATTTTAAACTTTTGGTGGCCTCAAGTGCTACAGTTGCCTTCAGCCAAATATCTGAAACTGACTTTAGATGTTGATCCAATTGGCTGGTAGTCGATTAGTTACGTTGAGTTTAATAGTGCTTTACCATCATCCGTTTGGTATATAATTAAAAAAAGACTATGCACTATTTTATAGAGGTCAGGCAACTATGGCTCCTAGCAATTTTAATAAAAACCATAAGCACAATCATGCACATGATTTTGAGCACAATCATGAGCACAATCATGAGCATGATTTTAAGCATAATTACGATTCTGAGCATGAGCCGATACACGCTCACGATCCGCCTCACTTTCACGATGAGCCTAAAGCGCGCAATATGAATAAACAGCGTCGTACTTTGTTGTATAGCTTTATATTGATTACGGTATTCATGTTGGTAGAAGCGCTAGGAGGAATTTTCACTCATAGTTTGGCATTATTATCCGACGCAGGACATATGCTGTCTGATGCAGTGGCCTTGGGCGCTACTTTACTAGCTTTTAAGATTGGTGAAAAAGAGGCCAATAAACAAAAAACCTATGGTTATAAGCGTTTTGAGATCCTAGTCGCTGGTGCCAATGGGGCTACCTTAATTATTATTTCTTTGATGATTATGTGGGAAGCAATTGGACGCTTCTCATCACCGCCCGATGTGGCTTCTAAAAGCATGCTTATTATTGCTACTATTGGGTTAACCGTAAATTTGATAGTCGCTTATATGCTACATCGTGGCGGTGCTTCTCATAGTCATACTAATGATCATAGTCATGGGCATACTGATAGTCAGGGGCATCCTAATGGTCATTCAGACTCTAATTCAGAAACCCAAAACCTGAACATGCATAGTGCTTACCTTCACGTATTAGGCGACTTACTAGGCTCAGTAGCGGCTATTATTGCAGCTTTATCCATGATGTGGATGGGCTGGTGGTGGGCTGATCCTATAGCCTCTGTAGTTGTGGCTATATTAATTTTGATAAGCGGTTTTAGAGTGGTCAAAGCCTCTACTCACATACTTATGGAAGGCACGCCAGAAGAAATTTCATTGGATGAGGTTAAGCAGACTATCGAAAGTCATGAGCATATTATTACCGTTCATGATTTACATGTATGGAGTATTACCAGTGGTGTTCATGCCTTATCCTGCCATGTGGTCGTCGATGGGGATATGTGTATCATCCAAGCCAGTGAGTTGATACATGATATAGAGCATAGTTTAGAGAAGCTTGGCATCAATCACACCACTATTCAGGTTGAATCGATTGAACACCCTCATAATCGAATTGATGCCATAGTTTGCTCTTTGGATGACGCCGATAGTGCTACTGGCGGACATGGTCATAGCCATTTAGGTCATAGTCATTAGTCAGGTTAACCATAGCACTTAAGTTACTAAATAGTTATCTTCGGCTAAAACACATAACTTAAATATATCTATTAACGATTGCAATTGGTCTTAAAATTTTATTTATTGTATAAATAAATCTTTATTTTTTAAATCGATTTGCAATCAGCTTTAACAATGGCCAAGTCAGCCACAATAAGCTATACATGATAGCTGTAAGGCCTATAAGCACCATAGCTAGTCTAATTAGATAATCAACTCTCCCCTCCCCCATGGAAGTTAATTCTGGTCCCATGGTGGATATCATCATCAAATAAAAACCAATAGCAATCAAAACGCTAGCTGATACTAAACGCATGAATATATTCATCATAAGTTTTGCTACAATTTAGCACTGACAATAGTGTTAATTTGTTGATTATAATAACTAGGTTCGATGTCTAATAATTCACATAGAGTAATGACAAAGCCTTTAGCATCATAATAAGCATCTATATAACTACCGTCTAACCCTATATTGGGACTATTTAAGACATATCGCAGGCGATCATTCGCTGCAATGCTATGTTTTACAGGATAGCCCATAGCTTTGATTATTTGAGGGGCACGAAAACGCTGCTTATGCATCTTATCAACGATACGCACAGCTAAAGAGCATTGGGGACAATAACAACGGGTATATTTAAAAGTGTCACAAGCTGTGGTGACCATTGATGATGTAGACATTATAAAACTCCTTAAACTCCGACCATAAATAAAACGCATAAGGCACAGATTACCTTGTCGGAGTAGAGGATCTTGCGCTTTACCAGAATTATTTTATATCGTGCTGGAAGTTGCAGAAATATAGACATTTAATAACACCCATATCCATTAAACCCACGATTAGAGCCTATTATAATATCACAAAGCTTTGAATGAATAAATATAGGTTCCCTCAATATACTACACCAAAGTATTGATAGGCACTTTCAAGTATTGCACACCGTTGCTTTCCGGCTCAGGAAAACTCCCTGCACGTATATTTACTTGTACTGAAGGAATAATTAATCTTGGCATCTTAAGTTTAGCATCGCGTTCAGTTCGCATTTTAGCAAATTCAGATTGGCTTATACCCTCTCGAACGTGAATATTTCCAGACTTTTCAGCAGCAACCGTTGTTACTGGGCAGTGCTCTCGTCCTTCTGGTGGATAATCATGACAAAGATAAATTTCAGTATTGTTTGGCAAAGATAATATCTTTTGGGTAGAGTGATATAAATCATTAACATCACCACCTGGAAAGTCAACACGAGCCGTTCCTACATCAGGAGCAAATAACGTATCGCCTATAAATACAGCCAAATTACGCTTTCCGTCAGTAGTATCTTTTGCAATGTAAGCCATATCCGCTGGGGTATGGCCTGGTACATGAATAGCGCTAAGTTTAATATCCCCTACCATAAATTCAGTACCCTCTTCAGTAAGCTTATCGAACTGACTGGCATCTGTCTTAAAATAGTTACCCAAATTGAATACAGCTTTAAATATTTTCTGAACCTCAGTAATGTGCTTTCCTATCATCAACTCTCCTCCTAGTTCTCGCTTAATATGCTGGGCAGAACTTAGGTGGTCGGCGTGCGCATGAGTCTCAATAATATATTTAACTTCGAGGCCTTGCTGTTTTACATATTCAATGATTACATCAACTGATTCGGTACTGGTATGTCCTGACTTAAAATCATAATCAAGGACTGGGTCAAATATAGCGCACTGTTGATGGCGCTCATCTATCAATACATGAGTATAAGTCTCTGTATCATGGTGTAGAAATGATTTAATTTGCATTATGTATATCCTTACTTTTATCTGCATTACGTCTAATATAATATTCGCTAAGTGTAATTACTGAATGTTTTTATCGATCAAGGATTAAAATTTATTTAATATACTAAATTATATAATATATATTAATATAATAATTTATTTATTTTTATTTTTTTATTAAAAGTATTGCTTTAAAAATTGCTAGCTAAATTTTGCCCATTAAAAAAGCCGGCAATAGCCAGCTTATTTTTTAATAGTTTATTTTTGATAAGTGTATAATTAAGTTCTAATCCAATTTTTAAGATGGCACGAGTTTAGAAAAGCACACGTACACGTATGGTTTCTTCAATATCTCTTAGCTTATCTAAAGCTTCTTGAGAATTATGGTCATCTACATCCATAACTAAGTAACCTACATCACCTTCTGTCATTAAGCTTTGAGCAAGAATATTAATTCCGGCTGACGCAAATGAGCTGTTAATTTGTGATAGAACACCTGGGACGTTTTTGTGAATATGCAATAAACGATGTGAGCCTTCTTTTACTGGGATACTAACTTCAGGGAAGTTAACTGAGGTGGTGGTATCACCAGCATCTGAGTATCTTACAAACTTTTCGGCAACTTCAAGACCAATATTTGCTTGAGCTTCTTGTGTTGATCCACCAATATGCGGCGTTAAAATAACGTTATCGAATTTACGCAATGGCGACTCAAACTCTTCATCAGCAGATTTTGGTTCTTTAGGGAATACATCAATGGCAGCACCCAGAATTTTACCAGATTCTAGTGCAGCTGCTAAATCGTCGATTTCAACACAAGTACCACGGGCAGCATTGATAAAATAGCTACCATCTTTCATTTGATCAAACTGCTCTTTTTTCATCATATAGCGAGTGCTAGGTAGATCTGGCACATGTAGCGTTACGATATCAGCTTTTTGCAGTAACTCTTCTAAACTGCCTACCTGTGAAGCATTACCCAATGGTAATTTGGTAATCACATCATGGTATATGACTTTCATCCCTAGACCTTCAGCCAATACAGATAGCTGAGAACCAATAGAACCGTAGCCAACTATACCTATGGTTTTACCGCGAACTTCATGAGAATTCTTAGCAGACTTACCCCATCCACCACGATGCACTACCGTACTTTTCTCAGGAATACCACGGTACAGCATAATCGCTTCAGCCAATACCAGTTCAGCAACCGAGCGTGTATTAGAATAAGGAGCATTGAACACTGGGATACCAAATTCACGAGCAGCTTCAAGATCTACTTGATTGGTACCTATACAGAAACAACCAATCGCGATTAGTTTGTCTGCTTGCTCAAGGATGTCACGTGTCAACTGAGTGCGTGAGCGAATCCCGATAAAATGAGCGTCTTTAACTTTTTCTGCCAATTCTTCAGGATCTAACGCATTCGATAGATACTCTATATTGGTATAGCCGGCATCATTCAAAACTTTTAGTGAGTTCTCATGTAATCCTTCTAGCAGTAAAAAACGTATTTTATCTTTCTCAAGCGATAATGCCATGTCCTTGCCCTTATTTTGATGGGTTGTTAAATTTTAAGATTTTTTAAATTTTGGTAGTTCGTTAAACTTTTATAGTTGGCTAAACTGCGATGGTTAGGTAAGTTTTGATACGATGTTTACGTCCAATGGTTTTTAACGTTAAATAGTTTATAACGTTAAATGATTTTTAACGTTCAATAGTTTTAAACGTTCAATAGTTTTAAACGTTAAATAAAGCATTTACGAGAATGTTCAATATAAGCACGTTCAAATAAAAGTTGCATAAACTACGACTTACATACTCTATTAGCACTATGTCATAATACAACTATCTTATAACATATTTAGTTATTTTGGCAGACTAAATTATGAATAAAGCCCTGCCAAATACGACTATAATGCTAAACTTTTAGTTATGCACTTGATCGAATCTGGCGTTTGTTAGCTTTGAAATTTTTTACTTTAACCATCTGTAGAGACCAATATGACTGCATCCAATACTTTAAACAACGCTTCAAATAAGGCCTCCCCTGCTCATGAATTAACCCACAGTGCATATCAATCTCCAGTGGACGCACCCGAGCTTTCAATACAGCTGACTACAGATCCTACCGCATTAACTGACCTACTTACTAAGCTGACTTCCACACATGGCTTTGAAGACAATCAAATTCGAACTGACGCTGAGAGCTTAGAGCATTGGGGTAAAGACTGGACCAAACACTTCGCCCCAGCACCTTGTGCTATCGTTTTTCCAAAATCAACGGAACAAGTTCAAGCTGTAGTGAGGCTGGCGAATGAACATCAAATTGTATTGACCCCAAGTGGTGGTCGTACTGGCCTATCTGCTGGCGCTGTTGCTAGTAACGGCGAAATCGTGGTTAGTCTGGATAAGATGAATAAGATTGGTGAGTTTTTCCCTGCCGATAGAATGGTTGAGGTTGATGCAGGGGTAATTACTGAACAGCTTCAACAGTTTGCTGAAGATAAAGGCCTGTATTACCCAGTTGACTTTGCTTCAGCTGGCTCGAGTCAAATAGGCGGAAATATAGGCACCAATGCAGGCGGTATTAAAGTCATTCGCTATGGCATGACCCGTAACTGGATATTAGGCTTAACAGTGGTCACCGGTAATGGTGATATTCTTAAGCTTAACCGCGGTATGATAAAAAACGCTACAGGCTATGACTTGCGTCATCTTTTTATTGGCGCAGAAGGGACTTTAGGCATTGTTACTCAAGCCCAAATAAAACTTGAGCGTGCCCCGCAAGATTTAACAGTAATGGTATTTGGGATGGAGGAGTTTGAGCATGTAATGAACGTGCTATCTGCTTTTCAATCACAGATAGACTTAACTGCTTTTGAGTTCTTTGATGAAGTGGCAATTGAGAAACTTATGGCTACCGGTCATGTGCAACAGCCTTTTGAAGCCCGTACTAAATACTATGTCCTGTTAGAATTTGAAGCCCCATACGAGCCTATCATGGACAAAGCGATGGCAATGTTCGAGCAGTGTATGGAAAACGGCTGGATTATTGATGGGGTTATGAGTCAGAGCATTGCTCAGGCTACTGAACTTTGGAAGTTGCGTGAATATATCTCAGAGACTATCTCAGTGTTCACGCCTTACAAAAATGATGTTTCAGTATTAATCAGTTATGTCCCTAACTTTATAAACGATATTGAGGCAGTAGTTAGTACACATTATCCAGACTTTGAAATATGCTGGTTTGGTCATATTGGTGATGGTAATCTGCACTTAAATATTTTGAAACCAGAAAACTTGTCTAAAGATGAATTCTTTGAAAAATGCCAAAGTGTAAATGACTTGGTATTTACCACGGTGCAAAAATATGGCGGCTCAATATCAGCAGAGCATGGGGTTGGCATGACCAAAAAGCCTTACTTAGACTATAGTCGTAGTCATACCGAAATTGAACACTTAAAAGCGCTGAAGAAAGTATTTGACCCTAATGGTATTATGAATCGCGGTAAGATATTTGATATATAGGAGTTCATATATCTTTTAAAAGTACATATCTATTAAAAATGCATATCAAATAGATGCGCATATCGAGACGATAAAAAGACGCCTATTTGGCGTTTTTTTGTACAAGCGGAGGCATTTTGGTGCTTAAATATATTAGCACTAATATAAATCGCTATATAAGTGGAGATAAGTTATATAGTTAAATAATTTATTGCAGTTAAGGTTTATATAAATATTTATAGTTTTTATCTCAACATTTACAGTTTAACGAATTACATAGAAATAACAGTTGCAGAAACTCCTATTAGTAATAAGGAACTTGCATTAGTAAAACTATGGCAATTATGACAAATACGCTCAGCACCCCCTGCACCAAAATAAAAGCTTGGTGAGGTCCTACTATATGACGGGTCATGTTTCCCAAAGCATTTAATGTAATACCAGATTGTTTTATATGAGGCGGTGTTTCAATTTTTTGAATGGCCTGCAAAAACTCTTCAGTTTCATTAGTGTTCCATTTATAGGGTCTAAAGGGCAAGAACTTTGATAAAGTATCTGCTTGCTTCTTTGTCTCAGGTGACCATAACCAGCGCTCTAAAAACATCAAGCGCATACCCCAATTATCAAAGTTACGAACTTGAATTGGTTTTATAAGCATAATTTGTGTATTTTCATGACGGGTATCATCGAAAATAGCTTGAACCAAAGGAAGTAATAATTTTTTCTTGCCTTCAAGACATTGTAAAAAAAACCCACTTCCATAGCATAGCGTACCTGTAATACCATTGCTTTTATTAAACTTACGGGCATCGCGTTCTAAAGAATGAAATATAGAAGGTTTAAAACGACTTTTCAAAGTTAATTTACTATAGTAAACAAAGCGAATTAGATCCTCATCCTTAATTTTATTAAGTATATTTACTGTATTGTTATCATAGAGAGGCATATTCATTGTCCTTAGTATGTCTCACAGTTTTGAAACCAAAACATCTTTATAGTAGACATACATTATTTAATGCTAATAGTACAATAAATTACCATCTTTATATAGTATTTAACAAACTAAATAATGTATTTAACTTCAATTGTTTATTAAATTATAATTATTATGATATAGAATCTAAATTTTAAACTAAATCAATACGTTACAATTAATGGTTCTAAGCTTTTATCAGTTGCTATAAAATAGGTTTAATTGCCAAAAAAGCTTTAATTCATCGATTAATAACTCTATAACTCACTATAAACGCCTTATAAAAATATTTTTTTAATGAGGTTTTTTTCATATTACGAGTATCCACATGACTAAAAAGACTGAAGACTTTCACCTAAAAATAGCTGAAATCAAGAAAAAAGATTATCCTCAATTAAAGAGATTAATGGACCGCGTGTATGTTAACTTAGGAGGGGCTTGGTCAAAAACAACAGTGAATGCTTTAATTGATTCTTTTCCAGAAGGTCAGATTGCCCTATTTGATCACGATAAATTAATCGGTATGGTCCTGACCATGCGTGTAAACTATCAAAGATTCTCAAACCCTCATACCTATGATGACTTACTAGGTCAACGTGAAATCATTAAAGATGACCCTAATGGTGATGCATTATATGGTATAGATGCCCTTATCGACCCTGATTATCGAGGCTATCGTTTAGGCCGTCGTCTTTATGATGCCCGTAAAGAGTTGTGTCGTCAGATGAACTTTAGGGCGATTTTAGCGGGTGGCCGTATCCCTAAATATCATAGCTATCAAGACATGACACCCGGTGAGTTTATTGATGCTGTTGAGGCACGAGAAATATACGACCCCATTTTATCGTTTCAACTATCTAACGGATTTATCGTTAAACGTATATTGTCAGCATATTTGCCAGATGATAAGCAATCTAAAGGATTTGCCACCTTATTAGAGTGGGCAAACATTTATTATGAACCTCAGGACTATAAGCCTAATGCGCGTAAAACCGATGTACGTATTGGCGGTATTCAATGGCAAATGCGGGCAGTTGAGTCGCCTGAGGAGTTGTTACAGCAGGTTGAATTTTTCGTTGATATTATGGCAGATTACAATGCGGATTTTGCTTGCCTGCCAGAATTTTTTAATGCGCCATTAATGGGACTGTGTGAATCCACTGATCAAAACATTGCTATTCGTTTTCTTGCCGACTATACCGAATGGTTCAAAAATGAAATCTCAAATCTAGCGGTTAGTTATAATGTGAACGTCATTACTGGCTCTATGCCTTTGTTTGATGAAAACGAAGAAGTGCTTTATAACGTCAGCTACCTATGCCGCCGTGACGGTACTGTTGAAGAACAGCGTAAGATTCATATTACCCCGCATGAGCGCAGTGCTTGGGTAATCGAAGGTGGCAATAAAGTACAAGTATTTGATACGGATGCAGGTCGTATTGGAATTTTAATTTGTTACGATGTAGAGTTCCCCGAGCTTGCTCGTTTATTGGCGTTAGAGGACATGGATATCTTGTTCGTTCCTTTCTGGACCGATACCAAAAATGGCTACTTGCGTGTGCGTCATTGTGCTCAAGCTCGCGCTATTGAGAACGAGTGCTATGTGATGATATGTGGCTCAGTAGGCAACTTACCGCAAGTTGAGAGTTTAGACATTCAATATGCACAATCTTCAGTGTTCTCACCCTCTGATTTTGCTTTCCCACATGATGGTATTATGGCAGAAACCACGGCAAATACTGAAATGGTCTTCTTCTCAGACTTAGATTTAGACAAACTCATCCATGTGCGTAACGAAGGCTCAGTCAACAACTTAAAAGACCGTCGTGAAGATATTTTTACCTTAAAATGGAAGAAAAAAGCCAAAAAGTCGGTAGAAAACAGCTCGCCTGAAGAACTTAGGGAAAACTCACATAGCGTAATGGACGGTGTACCCCTTCATGATAGAGCCACTAAGCCCTTTTAAATTGAAATTATCTTATAATCTCAACCCTTTAAGGTCTAAGCCCTTAAGAACCTTAGCCCGTGAAAATCTAAGCGCTTTTAACCTATAGTAAAAACAAAGACTGAGTTGTCAAAACTTAGTCTTTTCTTTACTAATAATTCGTTACGATACAGGATAAAAACCATTGGATGACCCTAAACATACTAAGCATCATCATCAAGCACTTAGTTCAGAATCTGTAAAATCTCATAGGAAATCTCATAGAAAACTTAACACAAGACCCCTGTCTTGGTTATTCTCTGCGCTTAAGTACTTAGTAATATTTACCGCGATCTACACTGTCATTAACTGGTGGCGACAACCTATCATGCCGGCCAATCCTGACTTACAGTTAGCAGATTATCATGGTCAAATGGTGGATATTGAAGCTTTAAGCCATCAGTCACCTGTATTGGTTTACTTTTGGGGAACTTGGTGTGCTATCTGTAGTACCACCTCCCCAAAAGTTAATAATTTGGCCACATCTGGTTCTTATTCTGTTATCTCCATAGCGACACAGTCTGGTAGCAATCATGATATTGCTAAATTTATGGACGAGCATGGCTATTCATTTATCACCATTAATGATGAATCTGGTAAAATTTTTGGAGACTGGAAGGGTCAGGTCACCCCTTCTTATGTAATCATCAAAGACGGTGAAATGAAGCAAGGATTAACAGGTATACAACCTGAATGGTCGCTTAGAGTAAGACTTTGGTTGTCCGCCTTAATTTAATATAGATTGATAGTTTAGGCTTTATCTGCGTCGATAAAACCTTGAGAAGAATCGATAACGACGTAACTGATTATAAGATTTTGGTTTAATTGACCCTAAATAAATGGCCAACATTGTCAAACCTGCGCCTGACCATTGTAAAAAATTTATGGGTTTTTCTAACCAAAAATAATCAATAAATAAAGCGGCGACAGGTTCAGTCAATAGCAGTAAACCCGTTAATGCCAGTGATAGATTAGGTATTGAGTAAGCTATTAAACCCCATGCCAAACACTGCATTACGGTACCGTATACCATTATCCAGCCCCATTCTGATAGCGAGTTTGGCCATATTTGACCTTGATCGAATAAGAGCATAGGTATTAGCATGGCCAAGCTACCCCCCAAACTAATGCGCTGCATCAGCAGAAATATTGATGTCGGTAAAGCTTGATGGGTTAAGCGAATAAAGGTCATTGCGGCCGCTAACATACTGGCAGAAACGATACCAGTAATAAAACCGTAGGCGGCATGGGTGTTGTTAGCAAACTCTGGACTGGCAATAAGTACCACACCTACCAAAGCGATGACCAAGCTTATCAGCTGTAATATCGTTTGACGCTCTTTGAATATTATAAAACCCAATGCTGCCAAAAAGAATATCTGCAAGCTGTTTAATAAGGTAGATATGCCAGGCCCTACAGCATAGATACTCTCATGCCATAATGCCAAATCAAAACCTAAAAAAGCACCGGACAATAGTGCATAACCGTATGCTGTATTGCTTTTACTGTTTTCATTTTGACTGGGCATCTTTTGACTAAAAACTTTGGCTAGCACGCTAAATACTATACCTGATATTAGCAATCGCCAAAAGGCCATGGCATAGCCACCCACCTCTACATGAGCAACAATAAGACTGCCCAACCCAAATATAATACACCCAATGATCAGCCCTATAGCGGGTAGCTGAGAATTATTCTTTTGCTGCATTATTAATAAACCTGATCATATATTTATCATAAGAATAAGTGGCTTTTGACCATGCGTTTTAATATTTAAAACCATAACTATTATCGCCCATTATTAGTATAAAACACTAAGTTAAGACTATTTTAGAGTCAATTATCTTAGTAATAGCTAATCAGACAAGCTAGATTGATTAGTTTGGCTTGGCATTTTACTATTGTTTTAAGCGTCAAAACTCTGTAAAGTTTTTAATAGTGGAGTTAATCCTTCATTTTTATAAGATTTTAGCTTTATTTCTATTAACTTGATTATACTCAGAGCCTTAATCTTAGCCTTAGACCTAAACCTGACCATTTCGCAGTGTCAAAATAGTAAAACAACTGATCATAATTAATTATAGCATCGCAAAATTATTCAATAATTCAGCAATTTAACTATTTAACTGTTCAGCTAGTTAGTTTAATAAACTTTTAATGTATGCCAAACATAAAGGAAAGTAGAATGCCATCAAACAATGACGTATTGCGCTCACAGGTTAGATTACTCGGATCATTTTTAGGCGAAGCGATAGCTCGGCAATCGGGACATGATACAGTTCATACTATTGAAACTTTGCGTAAAGGATTTATTCAAGAACGTCGATCCCCTAATGCTGAAAATAAACAAAAGCTTATAGACCTTATAGCCTCTTTAGACAATAAGACTTTACAAAACGTCATTCGTGGCTTCTCGATTTATTTCTTCTTAGCCAATCTGACTGAAGAGAACGCATTGCGAGAAGAGCGCCGAGTTTTAAGAGAGCAATCTTCACAGTTTTGGGAAGGGTCATTCCGTCACACCTTATTAGAATGTAAACAACGTAATGTCGAAGCCCAACAGATTAAAGAGTTGATCGATCAGCTTAAATTTATACCAGTATTTACCGCTCACCCTACTGAAGCTCGGCGCCGTACCACCATGAATATACTACAGACGTTGTATGTTCATACCAATATTTTAAATGACCTTCCTGAAGGCAGTCGAGCTTATAAAGATGCTAAACAAAAAGTAGCGGATACCATTGATTTGCTGTGGTCCTCTGATGAAGTACGCACCCGAAAGCCTCTAGTATATGATGAGATTAATAACGGCTTACACTATTTTGATGCCAGCTTATTTACCGCAATACCCCAAGTGTATCGCAATATAAAGAATGCTATTGTCGACATCTATCCTGAACTATCTGATTACCCTTTACCTGCCTTCTTACGATTCGGCTCTTGGATTGGAGGAGATAGGGATGGCAACCCATTTGTCACTCATGAAACCACAGAAATGGCAGTATTAATGCACGCCAACACCGTTTTGCGTCATTACCGTGTCATGTTAAAAAAGCTACGTCGTGAATTGATTCATAGCGACACAATTGTTGAAATCTCACCAGAAATCTACCAACGTATAGCAGACTATGCCGAGCTTGATGAGCAGGTTTTTTATTATAATCCTGATGATTATAACCACGAGCCTTATCGTAGATTACTGTCTCTTATTTTAGCTAAGGTGACAGCGACCAATGACTACATCCAGAGCCAAGGAGCAAATTTAAAAGCCACCAGGTATGCCTATACCAGTCCAGAGAGTCTACTCGATGACCTGCGCCTGATTCGAAAAAGCGTTAGTACTCACGATGAGGCACACGTTAAAGGGCTATTACTAGATATGATTCGTTTGGTGAAGACTTGTGGCTTCCATCTCGCGTCACTCGACATCCGTCAAGACTCCGCATACCATGGTGAAGTCATCGCTGATATTTTTGATAGTGCCTCAAATCTACCCGATTATCGTCAGCTTAGTGAAGAAGAACGTCAGCAATGGCTAACTCGATTGCTACAAAAACCAGGCGCTCCACTTATTTATACTGACAATTTATCAGAGCAAACACGTGAGCAACTGGCGCTGATGAATTCCATAGCCAAGTTAAGAAAACTAGTGGGCGAAGCAACATTTGGTAGCTATATAATTTCAATGACCAATACCGCCAGTCAATTATTAGAAGTATTATTGTTAATGCGTTTTGCAGGGTTGTCAGGTGTTGATTCTGAGGGTAAATTATATGCCGCCCTACCCGTGGCTCCATTATTTGAAACCATCGAAGATTTAAAGAATATCGACAGCATTATGCCAGCTGTACTAGATAATCCCTTATATCGCCAGTTGTTACAGAGTACTGATAATACTCAAGAGATTATGCTCGGCTATTCAGACTCTTCTAAAGATGGTGGCATTATTACATCCGCATGGCAGCTTTATAGTGCGCAGCAGACCATTACTACTATTGCTGATAAATATGGCATCCAAACTCGCCTATTCCATGGACGTGGTGGCTCAGTAAGTCGTGGGGGTGGCTCAACTCATCAAGCCATTGCTGCCCAACCTGCAGGCACTCTAAAGGGTCAAATTAAGTTTACCGAGCAAGGCGAAGTGCTTTATGCAAAATATGCTAATCCGGATACAGCTGTGTTCGAGCTGACCATGGGCATAACAGGAGCGCTCAAAGCAAGCTCTTCTCGGTTTGTGGATCAACCTGAGCAGTTGGTAAATTATGAGTCGTTGTTCGCTAGATTGGCACAAGCGGGTGAAAATCAATATCGTCAGTTAACCGATCATACTGAAGACTTTTATAAGTTTTATTCGCAGGCAACGCCTGTCCAAGAAATTTCTCTACTTAATATCGGCTCGCGACCTGCTCATCGAAAAAAAGGCTTGCCTAGTAAAGCGACCATTCGAGCCATTCCTTGGGTATTTGGTTGGTCATTAGCACGTTTTACGCTTCCTGCTTGGTATGGTGTTGGTACAGCTTTGAACAGTGTTAAACAAGATGAAGCTTTAATGAAAGAAATGAGTGATAACTGGCCGTTTTTTAAAGCCTTTATTAGTAATATTGAGATGGCATTCACTAAGTCAGAGATGAATATTGCTCGTGCTTATAGTCAGTTATGTGATGATGAAAACCTTCGAGAGACAATCATGCAGGCCGTCATTAAAGAGCATGAACTCACCCAATCAGAGCTTAATTCGTTACTACAGCAAGAGTCTTTATTAGCTGGTCAACAAGAGCTTGCAAACTCTCTTGAGTGGCGCAACGCTTACCTTGATCCCATAAACTATATCCAAATAGAACTTCTAAAGCGTTTACGTGGTCAAGATAGTTATGCTGTACAGAATAACGGTCTAGCAGTTGAAGACGCGCTAATTCGTAGCATTAATGCGTTAGCTGCAGGTCTTCGCAATACTGGCTAAAATATGCGATTTAACTGTTTTTTTATAGACTTAGTGATTGCTTAAAATTAAAGGTCAAAAGTTAACGGTCAAAGGTTAATGGTCAAAAGCTAGCAGTAAAAAAATAGCCCATCACAAAGTGATGGGCTATTTGGTATTAAATTAAAAAAAGTAAAAAATTCTACCTGTTAATACTATTTATTAGCAGCAGCTTGAGCAGCAGCAACTTCAGCAGCGAAGTCTTCTTGCTTTTTCTCGATACCTTCGCCTACTTCAAAACGTACGAAGTTTTTAACAGCTACGCCTTCGGCTTTAAGAACATCACCAACTTTCTTTTCGTTGTCCATTACATAAGCTTGACGAACTAATACTACTTCATCTAGATACTTACGTAGGCTACCTTCGATCATTTTTTCTACGATGTTATCTGGCTTACCTGATTCACGAGCTTTGGCTTCAGCGATTTCTTTTTCGCGCGCTAAAACATCGGCTGGAACATCAGTATCATTAGCAGATATAGGGTTGAATGCAGCAATATGCATGGCAAGATTCTTACCAGTTTCTTCGCTACCGCCTTCAGTTGATACCACAACACCAATACGTAAGCCATGACGGTAAGAAGCTAAGTTATCACCTTCAACGATTTGGGCGCGACGTACTTGAATGTTTTCACCAATTTTTTGAACCAATGACACACGTGCTTCTTCTACAGTCTGACCATTACCATAGTCAAGTTCTGAAATAGTTGCCACATCAGTAGTATTGTTAGCTAAAGCCAATTCAGCTACTTTATTTGCAAATGCAGTGAAGTTATCATCTTTAGCTACGAAGTCAGTTTGACAGTTTACTTCAACTAAAATAGCTTTATTGCCTTCTTGAGCAATAACGATTGCACCGTCAGCTGCGATGTTACCCGCTTTTTTAGCTGCTTTAGCTTGACCAGATTTACGTAAATTATCGATTGCTTGTTCGACATCACCAGCAGTTTCTTCTAGAGCCTTTTTACATTCCATCATGCCAAGACCAGTACGATCACGAAGCTCTTTAACTAATTTAGCAGAAATATTAGACATATTTTTTCCTCTATTTGAGTTGTTATGGCGTTTAAAGTTATTCAATAAATTATTTGATTAATTGCGCAGTGTAAGTTTATAAAATGACAAGGGCATGACGAGGGTATCCACATCATGCCGCGATTAATCATACATTACTTATAAGATTAGGTAAGGCTTAAAAGATTTAATGTTTTTTTACTTTAATGCCTTAATTACTATCCGGCTTTTAAAGCATCATCTAATAAAATTACCTAATTCAGTTTTTTTGTGTCCTACTAAATTTATTCAGCTGAATCTGCTTCTGGTGCAGCAACTTCTTCAGTTTCAGTCGCAACTTCTTCAGTAACAGGTGCTTCAGCAGCAGAACCACCAGCTTGAGTTTTAGCGTATTCTTTACCAGCAATAATAGCATCAGCCATACGAGTAACATATAAAGTTACGGCACGGATAGCATCGTCGTTAGCTGGAATAATATAATCAACGTTGTCTGGGTTTGAGTTAGTATCAACGATACCGATTACTGGAATACCTAAGTTCTTAGCTTCTTTAATAGCGATTGCTTCATGGTCAACGTCTACAACGAAGATTGCGTCAGGTAGACCGCCCATATTTTTAATACCGCCTAGAGAACGCTCTAATTTTTCCATAGCACGCGTACGCTCTAAAGCTTCACGCTTAGTTAGCTTAGCAAAAGTACCGTCTTCAGCTTGTTTTTCTAGCTCTTTTAAACGGTTGATTGACTGACGTAATGTTTTCCAGTTCGTCAACATACCACCTAACCAGCGATGATCAACATATGGTTGACCTGCACGTAGCGCTTGCTCACGGATTACTTCGCTTGCCGCACGCTTAGTACCAACAAATAATACTTTGTTGTTTTTAGAAGCTAGATTATTCACAAAAGTCAAAGCTTCATTAAAGGCTTTCACAGTGTGCTCAAGGTTGATGATATGGATTTTGTTACGGGCACCAAAGATATACTGATTCATTTTTGGATTCCAAAAACGAGTTTGGTGACCGAAATGAGCGCCCGCTTGAAGAAGGTCACGCATTGGCATATTAGTTGGACTGTTTGACATGTAAATTCCTTAGAAAGTTGGGTTATGCCTCCACATTACAAAAATCACCGATTTATCGACACGCATTTACCGATTTATATCAAAGTCAAAATTACTTCTTACCTATAAATACTAAGTAAATTAATCAAGCCGATAAACACCCAGTAATTCTTAAACGCAATGTGTGTGTCATTGGTTAATAAATTCAGAGTTTACTTATTTATGCACTGCTATTGATAAGCCACTTGCACTACTAAACAACCTACGTTGCTAAACAAATGACTAAATCACAGAGAAAATAAAATAAGGTGCATATTTTACCACAATCAATACCGATATAGAAGACTAAGTAAGCGCAATAGCATGGTTTATAATTGGCTAAAAAATCCTATTAACCGTCGTAACATATGCACAAATTAAAATTATAAACTGCTATGATATAATGATTACTTTATAAAGTTATTGCATAGAAATTATAAATAACTACACTTTTATAACCGTTTTATCTTAAATATATTCGCTTCTATTAAATTGCTATAAACCTTGATAAATAATTTATAGTTTATGTTTATAGCTTATGGCTTTAGTTGAATAATTTATTTTAAAAATTGTCTCTACGTTATAATCTCTGCATTATTAAAAGTACTTTGTCCTATAATTCTTTTCTTCCCACTTAAAGTAAATACAATATCATTATGAGTAAAACTGATAACTTAATACTTGGCCCTGAAGCCATCGAAAAAATGCGTATTGCGGGTAAACTTGCTAGTGATGTCTTAGTCATGCTTGATGAGCATGTTAAAGAAGGCGTTACTACTGAAACTTTAAACCAGATAGCGCATAACTATATTGTTAATGAACAAGGCGCCATTCCTGCACCTTTAAACTATGGTCACCCCCCTTTTCCCAAATCAATTTGTACCTCAGTTAATCATGTGGTTTGTCATGGTATACCTACTGACAATAAAGTCTTGAAAGACGGTGACATCATTAATATTGATGTAACAGTTATCAAAGATGGTTACTATGGCGACACTTCAAAAATGTGGATCATTGGCGAAGGCTCAATCATGGCAAAGCGTATCTGTGATGTGGCGCAAAAAGCCTTATACGCTGGTATGAGTGTGGTGAAAAATGGTGCTCATTTGGGTGATATTGGGGCTGCAATTCAAGAAGTTGTTGAACCCGAGCGTTTTAGCATCGTACGTGAATTTTGCGGGCATGGGATTAGCAATACCTTCCATCATGAGCCGCAAGTCATGCATTATGGCCGTAAAGGAACGGGTATCGAATTAAAGACGGGCATGACTTTCACTATCGAGCCGATGATTAATCAAGGCACTTGGCAAACTAAAATCTTGCCGGACCAGTGGACAGCGATAACCAAAGACCGTAAATTATCTGCCCAGTGGGAACATACTTTAATGGTTACAGAGAATGGTTGTGAAGTGTTTACCACTCGACCAGAAGAAGATTTAAGCTTTTTAATTGCATAACTAATAAAAGACTGCTAAGGCAGTCTTTTTTATGCTAAAAAAATAATGTAATCCTGTTTAACATAGCTCTATACTATAACTAGCTCTATACTAAAATAGCTCTATACTAAACAAGATAAACCAATCTCTAGTTTCATCGGTTTTTTCAAACTCTATAAAACCCATGACACTATTGTAAAGTTACATAACGCTTATCAAATAAATTAAAAAAAACAAAATTTGTCATTTATATTGCGCTTGGATCCCAACATGTTTATTACCGACTCAATCGACACCTTAATTCCTGAGTTACCTGATATTTGGAATGTTTCATCCTGCCAGTCAAGAAACTTAGGCATACCTGATTGGCTTAAGCAGGTTGAGAAGGATATATCATTAGCTTTAGAAAGAGGTGTCGATATTCGATGCTTGGTGGAAGCTCGTGCTGAAGCAATTGACACCCTTTTAATTGAGCTATTTAAACTGCATGAATTGCAACATACTGACTTGGCACTGTTTGCAGTTGGGGGTTATGGACGCGGAGAGCTATCGCCTTACTCAGATGTAGACATATTACTATTATCACCCGATACCCTAAATGATGAAACCACAAAAAAAATTGATACTTTCGTGGCTCGATTATGGGATATTGGCATTGAGCCTGGGCTGTCGGTACGAAGCGTTCAGGATTGCTTTCAAGTGGTTACAGATATAACGGTTGCAACTAACTTATTAGAAGCTCGTTTATTGGCCGGAAATGAGCAACTTAAAAATGCACCCAATGATATTGTGCAACAGCAATGGTCGCAAAAGGATTTTTATGAAGCCAAGATGGCGGAAGCCCGGGCTCGCCATTTAAGTCATAATGATACCGAATATAATCTCGAACCCGATATAAAAAAATCTCCCGGTGGTCTGCGTGATATCCATAGCATTGGCTGGATAACTAAACGTTATTTTAGAATTGGTAAGCTCTACGATTTAGTGCCACAAGAGTTTTTAACAGAAAAAGAATATGATGAACTGATTTTCGCCGAAGGGTTCTTGTGGCGCATTCGTCATCACTTGCATCATTTAACTGGACGCGATGAAAATAAACTGCTGTTTGATTATCAGCGTGACATTGCTGACCGAATGGGCTATCAGGCGGGTCTAGATGATGAGCCTAATGCGGCTGTTGAAGCCTTTATGCGTGATTACTACCGCTGTGCGATGCAAATTTCAACATTGTCTGAGATGTTAACTGCTCACTATTACGAAACCTTAATTGAAGCTCGCCTGCCAGAATCAGAATGTCCTGTAAAATCGGTGCTTAATGCGCACTTTAATCAAGTCGGTGATCATATCGCTATGGCCCACCACCATGTTTTCGCTCAACATCCAGACGCTATTTTAGAGATGTTCTTATTAATGGGTCAGCATGGCATTAAAAAGATTAGGACCCCTACTTTGCGCGCTTTAAAGATAGCCGCAAGAGGTATAGACCAAAGCTACCGAGATAACGAATTGCATAAAAAGTTGTTTTTAGACAACTTAAAAGAGCAAAACTTTTTATACCAGCGTTTACGTATCATGAAGCGTTATGGGGTTTTGGCGAATTATTTACCTCAATTTGCCAACTTAGTAGGCTTAATGCAATACGACCTATTCCACCGTTATA
Source organism: Psychrobacter sp. (assembly GCF_018260395.1). Taxonomy (GTDB): domain Bacteria; phylum Pseudomonadota; class Gammaproteobacteria; order Pseudomonadales; family Moraxellaceae; genus Psychrobacter. Next base: position 10,783 of record NZ_JAGLBC010000012.1, on the reverse strand, counting down.
CGGTTGATGCTCATATTTTATCATTGGTACGCATTCTACATCGTTTTACCGATCCTAAGTACAAAGATGAATACGCACTAGTGGGGTCAATATACGAACGAATTGAACGTAAAGAAATTATTGTTCTGGCAGCTATTTTTCATGATATTGCAAAAGGCCGTGGCGGAGATCACAGTCTATTAGGTGAGATTGACGCCATAGAATTTTGTCTTAATCATGGTATGAGTGAAGCAAATGCTAAGTTAATTGGTTGGTTAACCAGATACCACTTATTGATGTCGATGACAGCGCAAAAGCAAGATATTTCTGACCCTGAAGTGGTCACTAGATTTGCCAATTTAGTAGGTAATGTCACTCATCTTAACCATTTATACGTGTTAACTGTTGCTGATATGAATGCCACCAATCCACAGCTGTGGAACAGTTGGCGCGCAAGTCTATTAAAACAGCTTTATACTCAGACCCGTCGTATTCTAAGAGCGGATCTCGATGCTCCAAGCAACCGTCAAGAAATGATTGCTACTACGCGTCAACAAGCTTTAACCATGCTTGATAAGGTAGACAATCATCACATGAAACGCGAGGAAGTGTTAGCGTTGTGGGATGAGCTGGGTGATGAATATTTTTTGCGTGAGATTCCAGAAGCCATAATCTGGCATACTGAAGCTATCTTGAATCATCCTCCTATTGGACGTGCTTCAGATGCGAACAGTGAGCCGCTTATTGTACTGCGTGAACACAGAGAATTGGCGCTTGATGCGGTGCAAATCTTTATTTATACTCAAAATCAGGCCAATCTATTTGCAGTGACAATGGCGGTATTTGATCAAATGAATTTAGATGTATTGGACGCTAGAATTATCACTGCAACCCGTGATTTTGCGCTAGATTCTTATGTACTTTTAGATCGCCATGGCACCTTACTCAATGATAGTGATTCGCGCGAAGAACTAAGCCGTCGCCTAATTGAGGCATTTAAGAATCCCGAATCTCCGAAATTGGTTCAAAAGCGCTTACCTCGTAGATTAAAGAACTTCCACGTACCGACCACCATTGATTTTAACTATAATGAAGCCAATCACCAGCATATCATGAGCATAACTACGCTGGACCAGCCTGGCTTATTGGCCCGTATCGGACAAGTGTTCTTAAATGAAGGGATTGAGGTTCATGCCGCTCGAATTACCACCTTAGGAGAACGTGCTGAAGATATGTTTTATATCAGCGATACCGGCGATGCGATGCTTGGTGAAGATAAACTAGAGCGTCTAAAAAATACGTTAACTGAAGTGTTAACCCCTACGACTTAAATCATTTACATAAACTAGCGTAGACATTTTACAAACTATAAAATACTTTCAATAAATATCAGATAAGTACAATACTTAATAGGCTAATCATGAATCCAAAACTAAACTTATTACACCCTTATCCTTTTGCAAAAATGGCCACGCTGTTAGCGGATTCAGTGGCTGCCACTGAGTATGAGTCTATCAAGTTGGGTATTGGAGAACCTAAGCATGAACCTCCTGAATTTGTACTTAAAGTTTTAGCCGATAACTTGAATAAGGTGCAAAACTACCCGAGTACCAATGGTCTGCCAGAGCTACGTCAAGCTATAGCGCTGTGGCTCACCAAACGATTTAAGCTCGCGCAAATTGATGCAGACACACAAATTATTCCGGTTATGGGCACTCGTGAGGCATTATTCAGCTTTGTTCAAGCAGCTATTGATATCACTCAAAGCACAAATGATGACAGTAAACCGTTAGTGGTAATGCCTAATCCCTTTTATCAAATTTATGAAGGGGCCACTTTGCTAGCTGGTGCAGAGCCTTATTTTGTACCTTGTAGTATAGACAATGATTTTAAAGGCGATTATCGCTCAGTACCAAGTGAAATATGGCAACGTACACAATTGGTTTTTGTATGTAGCCCTAATAATCCTACGGGCGCGGTATTTAGCGAAGCCGACTGGCAGGCTTTGATTGAATTGTCAGATGAGTATGACTTTATCATTGCCAGCGATGAGTGCTATAGCGAGCTTTATTTTACAACGCCGCCCGTAGGTCTGCTTGAAGTTTGTGCAAAAATAGGTCGTAATGACTTCAAAAACTGCGTGGTCTTTCATTCATTATCGAAGCGATCAAATTTACCAGGGTTACGTTCAGGTTTTGTTGCTGGTGACGCAAACTTGCTTAAGCCTTATTTGCAGTACCGTACCTATCAAGGCTGTGCCATGCCTATTCATCATCAGTTGGCTTCGATTGCTGCATGGCAAGATGAGGAACATGTTCAAGCCAACCGAGACCTTTATACTCAAAAATTTGACTTGTGGATGTCTGAGCTTGGAGCCTCACTAAAGCTTAATAAACCTGATGCAGGTTTTTACTTTTGGATGGCGGTGCCTGAATCATTTAAAGATGAGCAAGGTGATCCTGATGATGAGGCTTTCGTAAAGGCTTTATTTGAAAAAGTTAATATTAATGCCCTTGCTGGTCGTTATTTGTCTAGAGAAATAAATGGAACAAATCCAGGGAAAGGCTTTGTTAGATTAGCCTTAGTAGCTAGTGTTGAAGAGAGTCGAGAGGCCATTAATCGTATTAAGACCTTGCTTAGTTAATCTAAACTATTAGGGCGTGTCCCTATTTGGATTATGAGGCTAAAAATGAGATAGATTTTTGTCAAACACGAATAATTTCGAAGATAATATAGGCATATTAGCTAGAAATTAGACACAGTTTGGCGAAAATATAGCCATTTTTAGACCATAACTTATTTAATTTGCAAATAGGGACATGCCCTAGTTAGAGATAAGCATTTACTGATTGGATTCACCAATTCAGTGTATTTTGCAAAAATAAAACCATGGAGTGGTTCATGACAAGGCTAGACTTTACTCAGCCTCCCTTTGACGTTTTAAGCTCAAGTGAACGTGAAAGTCTAAAAAAACAAACCCAAATTCGTTATTTGGCCAAGGACGAAGCGCTGAGTGCTGAAGACTGTAATTATTTTTATGTGGTATTAAAGGGCTGCATTCAACAAAGTTTGGCCGGTGATGAGTTGCATGATTTCGCCGCCACTAACTTTAGTAATGACTGGTTTGATGCCCGCAAGCAGCCTGTTGATGACGGCCATTACTTACCATCTTCAAACCTAGCAGTCACGAGCAATATTTTATCTAATACTTCTGATACTGAGTCTAGTAGCATTAAAGATAGTTATTATAATAATAGCAACTTTAATCACAATAACGACAGTAACAGTGACAATCTCAATACTTATCTTTATCGAGCTATTGAGGACAGCCTCTTGTTACAAGTGGAGCCTCAGGCAATAGATCGTCTATCAGTACAAAATCGACATATCCGTAAACTATTAAATGGAGAGTTGGCTGAGCGGATGCAAGCGTATAGTGAACGAGGGCAAACCAACCTGTCGCCGCTAAACCCACCTCGCTCTTTGGAAAATTTTAGCTCAGGCACACAAGCAGAATCTCAGCAATTAATGCTACAGCCTGTCACGGCTATTCGCATGCTCGATGTCCATACTATTTCAGAAACGGCTACTTTATTTGAAGCCGCAACCACCATGACTCAAGCTGGTTTAAAACATGTACTTGTAAAGCGTTCCCCCACGCTGGAAAGACATCCAACCCGGGCTCACCAGAGTAATCTTGGCATGCTTACCGATGCTGATATCTGTCGTGCTGTCAGCGAGCGGGTCGATATGGCCACTGCATTATGCCGCGATTATGCCAAATTTAAGCTACACACTATTTGTCATAAGCAAGACATTAGTGAGGCATTATTAACCATGATTCGACACCGAGTACATAGGTTACCGGTGCTAGATGAAAATGAGGAAGTCATAGGCGTTCTGAGTCAAAGTGATATATTGGCATTTTTGAGCCATCACTCCCAACTGGTTACCATTGAGATTGAACAAGCTGATAGTATCTCAAGTCTTAAACGTCCTGTAGAGCACATTGGTCAATACATTCGTGCCCAACATAATAATGGTATAAAAATTGGGGTTATCAGCCGTATTGTACAAGCATTAAATGCCCATGTCTTTGCTAAACTATGGCGCTTGATTGTTCCTGATATGGTATATGAAAACACCTGTATTATTGTCATGGGCTCTGAAGGACGTGGCGAGCAAATCATGCGTACTGACCAAGACAATGCACTGATTATTCGTAATGGTTTTAATGACCCAAAATTGGCTGACTATGCCGAAACATTTAATCACGCTTTGGCAGAAATGGGATATCCTTTATGTGAGGGTAATATCATGATGACCAACCCCATATGGCGACAGCCTCTAAGTCGATTTAAAGCTGAAATATCCACATGGTTTGGTCAAAAAGAGCCTGAACATGCCATTTGGCTCTCCGCATTGCTTGATGCCTCTTATGTCTGCGGTGATGATAGATTACTTGAAGGACTTCGTAAGCATCTACAAGTGGCACATCGAAGTGCGGACCCTATGTATGTGCGTAGTTTTGCTAAGGCGGCCCTTCAATTTGGAGAGGTCAATCAGTGGTGGAAAAAGTTTGTTCCTATCATTGGCAAACCTATGGAGCAAGACATAGACTTAAAAAAAGCAGGCATTTTTCCTTTGGTACACGGCATACGTGCTTTGTCATTAGAGAATGATATCTTTGAAGTTACCAGTACCAAAGCTCGATTACAGCAGTTGGCCAATATTGGTGTTCTCACCCCTAAGCGTGCAGAAACTTTAAATGAGGCACTTGAATTTTTTATGGCAAGAAGGCTAGATATTGCACTTGCGACCGATGATAAGTTAGCTCGAAAGGTGGATCCTTCTACGTTATCAGCACTCGAAAGAGATTTATTAAAAGAGTGCTTGAACTTGGTTAAAGGGTTCAAAAATGAGTTGAGACAACGGTATCAATTAGAAATTATTTAGATAGCTATTTTGTTCTAGTTATTAAGTTATTAAATTATTAAGCTGTTTTACTTTAATTACTATTACTGGCGACGATTATGAACCTTATACAGCAGTTAAAGTCTGCTTGGTATCTAAAGCGGCTAACTCGACCAGAATTTAAAGATATGTTCACGCCCCCAGAGCCCAATAGCTGGGTGGCTATTGATTGTGAAATGACAGGTTTGAATTCCAAAAAAAACCACTTGCTGTCTATTGCTGCGATTCATATTGATGATACAAAGATACAGAGTGGCAGTGGCCTACATTTAATCTGTTGTCCACCAGTAATGCCAGAAAGAGATACCATTGTGATTCATGGTTTACGCCCTAAAGATGTTGAAAATGGCTTAAGTTATGAACAGATGCTCAATTGTCTACTACCATTTATCGGTAATAGGCCTATAGTAGGTTACTGTCCTCAGTTAGACCTTGGCTTTCTAAACAAACTAACCAAATCTTACATAGGCACTGCCCTACCCAATCAAGTTATCGACATACGCGACTTATACGACCGCTATAGTGGCAACCCTACTCAGGGCATATCACATCAAGCACAGCAGCTTGAAGCCATATGTAAACAGTTACAGCTGCCTGAATTAGCCGCCCATGATGCTTATAATGATGCTCTAATGACTGCAATGGTTTTTTTACACCTAAAGTAATTTACAAATATTCATAAATAGTTTTTTATTGCCTGTCATTTGAATTGTATTGTGTTTTATAACCTTGATTTAATGTTCCGTCCTGCAATTTTTAATAACCATAACAGCCGTTATAATGATTGAATGAATGAATGAATGAGTGAGTGAATGAATAAATTAATTGAATTTAACTAAGCTGTCTGAAACTAACCGATGGTTGTATATCTATGACGCTGTCTAATCAAAAATTGCCTTTTTTCTTATTTTGCTACCACAAGTATTCTAAAAATCCACTTAAACCCAAGACTTTTACTAAACTGGTAACTTTACTGGGTATATGTTGTAGCTTATCGACTTGGACTCACGCTCAGCTTCCGCCACCAGTAGCGTCTGCTCTAAATCAGGCTAAAATTAGTACAGATGATATTAGCCTTATTATCATGCCAGTAAATCCTGTAATGAGTTCTAATCAATCATCAGCGGTGCTTGAAAGCAAACTACCTAAAGTGGTTAACTTAACAGAGGACGTCTTGCAGCAGGATACGTCGACAAATGCCGATGAGCTACCATCAGGGTCCGATGCCAATGTGTCAAATATCGTAGCGCCATCCAAAGCTGTCTCGTCACATATTACCGATAATATTTTGAAAACCATTAAACAAGCCAATACAGCTATACAAGCTAATACCGTAAATCTAAACAATACCGATATTCAGGTTAGCAACGCTAGTCAAACTGTCTCAAAACCATTGCCTGCTAATCAATCAACTGCTGCTAATAAATCAACTGCTGTTGATCAATCAATCAAAATCCAGCCCTTAGCTTTTGACAATGAGCCTAATAGTGCAGTCATGTCTACGATACCAAGTTTAGAATTCCCTATCAGACATTTGGCAGATATACCACGTACCCCTGCCAGCACCATGAAGCTAATTCCTACTTTTATTGCTTTGGACTTATTAGGGCCGGACTTTATATGGTTCACTGAGGTTTATCACACTGGTGTTATATCAGGAAACACACTATATGGTGATTTAATTATTAAAGGTAGCGGTGACCCTAAATTAACCGAACAAAGACTAAATAAACTGCTGGAACAAGTACAAAAAGCGGGTATTCGTCATATTAAAGGCGATATTGTATTGGACAGTTCAGTATTTCAGGGTGTAACTAAAGATTCTGCAGCTTTTGATAATGACCCTCTAAGGCCTTATAATGCTAGCGCTGACGGTTTTCTTATTAATTTTAACTCATTAGAGGTGACCACAGTTGCTTTATTAAATGAGGGTATCTCAAGACTTTATTACAAACCTAAACTGGCAGATTATGATCTTCCTAATACCATAGCAAACACTGCTGAAGGTAACTGTTCTTCTGTCAAATCTAGTTTGTCACCAGTTTGGCAAGGCTCAGGTCTTAAATTTAATAAGATACTTCCAAAAAGTTGTGGCACACATACTTTTTATCTTGCCTACCCTGATCCCAAAGATTTTTCTAAGCGGGTTATCAAGAGCCAATGGTTAAACCTTGGCAATACTTTATCCGGTAATATTAAGTTTTTAGGTATTAGCAATACGGTCAGCGGTGATATGATTAATACAGAAAGCCCTATTAAAACTATTTATGGTAGCTATCTTAATATGGGTGCAGGTATGAATGCAGATATCGGTAAAGATATCGGTACAGATATGTATGCTGATAGAAGTGCCGATTTGGGTATTGATAAGCGATTAGATAAGAATGTTGATAAGCATGTTGATAAGAGTGATAATAAAAGTATTGATAAAAATATTGCCATAAAAACAAGTTTAGATAAAGAGAATGCTTTGGCGCTCGCCTACTCATTTTTGCCCTCATCACCCCTACCTTTTGTCCGCTATCCTTCACTACCGCTATCAGAGCAAATATACGATATCAATCATTACTCTAATAATGTTATGGCGGAGCAAGTTACGCTAAGCTTGCCCTTATATACCAAAACCTTAATCAAAGCGGATGCCCTTAATGCCCCGCCAATTGTTAAGATTAGCAAGTCAAGACAGATAAATCAGTCTGATTACTTAAAATCATTGGCAACCATTAATCAGTGGTGGCAAAGTCACCTCACCACTTTACCGCCAGTGATGACTAACGGTTCAGGACTCTGCCGTGATTGCACAGTAACTGCTGATAATTTGGCTGAACTGCTAAGCTTTGCATACAATCACCCCAATTTTAATACCTATGTTAATTCATTGGGTGTGGCTGGTATTAGTGGTACTATTGCTGATCATGCTGATCGTTTACCGAACTCTGCTGCCATAGGACGAGCTTGGATTAAGACAGGTACTTTAAATGATGTCACGTCTATGGCCGGTTACGTGCATGGAAAATCAGGTCAGGATTATGTCGTAGTGGGTATCATTAATGGCTCAAAACCTGAACAGCCTTTAAATACCTATGAAGCACGCTATGTTCTTGATACCATGTTAGATTGGACTGCAAATCAATAACTCTTCCTACCTATAGCCACTACAAGGGACAAACTTAGCCTATGGACATGTTACTTTTCGACAGTCAACAGACTTTAGTACGAATGATTATATCTGCATTCGTTGTATACTTTTGTATTGTGCTGTTTCACAAAATATCGGGGAAACGCTCAACTTCACAGCTGAACAATTTTGACTGGGTGGTTACGGTTATGATTGGCTCAATTGGGGCCAGTACCATTATTTTAAAAAGCGTTCCTTTGGTTGAGGGCTTGGCATCAATAATAACTTTGTTGGTGTTGCAGTACTTAGTGACCAAATACTCTGCTATTTCACCCGAATTTGCCAATACTATTCTATCAGAACCCCGTGTGGTGTTTTACCAAGGACAGTTTTTACCAGAGGCCATGCGTAAAGAGCGTTTGACTCGCCAAGAGATAGAATGTGCCATGCGCAGTGAGGGTATTCATGATTATGAAGAGGTAGCTGCGATAATCTTCGAAAGCGATGCCAAATTAACGGTGGTACCTAAACGATCGGACGCTAATAGACTTGATGAAGATGGTGATATAAAACCTTCTGATACTTTAAAGCCACTGCTATAACTTTATCGCAACCTAATAAAAGATAGTAATTATAGAAAAGTTTAAACCGTTACCATATTTCCTAATATTAAAGTAGTTTGGTCGTTATAATAATTACTTCAATCCCTTCATTGTTTTATTTCAATCAATAAGTTTTAAGTTGCCTTATGGTCGAAGTCATCGTTCAAGAAAATAAACCCCTTTATTCTGCTCGATTATTATTAACTTTAATAATGGGACTTGGGTTAGTTATGACTCAAATGAGCTGCGTAGGCAGTTCTCGTTTCGTAATCGATAGCCAAAGCTATCAAGCGCAGGGTAAGAACCAACGTATCTCGTCAATTGTTTTGCATTATACAGCTGAGGATGAAGAAGAATCTATTCGATTACTAACCACAGCAAATGTCAGTGCTCACTATTTAATTCCGTTGACACAAAACAATAAAATTTATCAACTTGTAGCGGATAATGAGCGTGCATGGCATGCAGGTTCAGGTGAGTTTGCAGGCAGACGAGTATTAAATGACACCTCTATTGGCATCGAAATTGTTAATGAAGGCATCAAAAAAGAGTTTCGAAAAACCCGAAATAGTGACAATAACGGTTATCATCCTTCGGAACATTTTGTTGAATTTAGCGATATTCAAGTTCAAAAATTAGCACAATTAATTTCAAGCTTGACTAAAAAATATCAGATTGAACCCACACAAATAATTGGTCATTCAGATATGGCACCTTCCCGCAAGATTGATCCTGGTGCAAAATTCCCTTGGGAGCGACTTTATAAAGAGTATGGCATAGGGGCTTGGTATGATGATGTCGATAAGCAGCATTTTATGACAGATGGCTCATTTGAGACAGCAACTGTAGCTGAGATTAAGCAGCTTCTAAAAGACTATGGCTATGCTATTAACGATAGTGATAAATGGGATAAGGCCAGTCGTAATGTGGTCTATGCTTTTCAACTGCACTTTAGACCACAACAGATTGACGCTAAGATGGACTTAGAAACGTATGCTATTTTAAAAGCCCTTAGTAAGAAATATGTAGAAGCAAACTAAGGGATTTTATTTATCTCACCTGATTAAATGACTTAGCGCCTAGCCTTAACTAATAGCGATAATTAATGATAAGCTATCAAACTATTTAACCATTATCATTGACCATTAGGTGCTTTTGCGGCGGCTTGATAAACTGGCATGACTTCGGGTAGTAATGCTTTAATTTTATCAATACGTTGTTGAGAGTTTGGATGCGTAGACATCAAAGTAACTACCGCATTACTACGACCATTGACGGCTTCCATTTTTTCCCAAACTGAGATACCAGCTGCTGGATTATAGCCTGCTTGTGCCATTAAAAGAATCCCAGTGGCATCAGCTTCTGATTCTTGACTACGCGAAAATGGTTTATCAATGCCATATTTGCTAATTAGGCCTACTGCTTGAGAATTTAAGCCAGTTTTGGCTTGAATGGCTGCACCGCCATATTTGAGTGCTAAACCAGTCAAAATTTGTTGTCCTGCATCTTTCTTTCCATGTTCTGCTAAAGCATGCGTCATCTCATGCCCAACAATGGCAGCAATCTCTGCGTCAGTTAAATTTAATTTTTCAACTATTCCTGTATACATTGCCATCTTACCACCTGGCATCGCCCATGCGTTTAATTCAGGTGAACGAATGACACTCATTTCCCAATTAAAAGGAACACCTGTGGTATTGGCTTTGTCAGCATAAGGCTTTAGACGTTTAAAGACTCTTTGAACACGTATGGCAGTGTTTGAAGTCTTATCAATAGCCCCTTCACTAGTTGCGCTAGATACTACCTGACTATAACTTTTAGCAGCATCTCTGTTCATAGTGGCGGTATCGTACCCTGCTAAGTCTGCGACTGTAGTACAGCCTACCATAGAAGAAATAACTGATAATAAAACTATATTTTTAATTTTAGTATAAGATTTCACTAAGTGTCCTTTTAAGTTAGGGAATAAGATTGGAAAGCTACTAGTATTAAAGTAATGCATTTCATTATCGGTTAATTCAGAAAGTGAACTTTTAATCTTATTAATTGATTAAAGCGTATAAAAAATGTAAGTAATGTTGCTATATGGTGATATTATAAAAATAACATA
>NZ_JAGLBC010000111.1 GCF_018260395.1 Psychrobacter sp. | reverse complement strand
ATAAGGTTATCAAACACTCATCACACCAATAAAAAACCTCTAATAACATTTATAAGTTATTAGAGGCTATTGTATTATCAAAAAACATCTTTTATTTCTGACTTACTAACTCTCCGCAAGAAAACTCTATACAAGACTCGCAAAACCAAATTTTATATTCTCTCATATAGGGTATATCTGCAGGTACATCTACAAAACAATAACTATTACAGTTAGCACAGCGTACGTCGCTTATGTAAGCACGATAACGATGTATCGCTTTAAAAAACTCCTTATGACTCAGTGCATGTTTTTGGCAGAGGTTTTGAATATGATTTAAATAACCAATTTTAGCGTCGTACTGCCAGTAATCATAACAAATCTGCTTTTCAGTCAAGCATGAAGGACTATCAATCAAATGAACACTCATAAGTTATTCTCCTACCCTTGACCAAATTGCGGTAAAAGATTACAGAGTTCGCTTTGTAACTCACTGCGTATATCATTTATATCATAACTTTCATGGTGATCAAGTTTGGTTTGAACCCATATACCAAGACACTGATAGTTATCAAAACAACAACTCATGCCTAAAAACTTGTTTAGACCGTAACCAGATTGAATGCAGTTATCTCGAATAAGATCATTTGCAATATTATTAGCATCAGCACTTATATATCCCGGAGGCTTATGCTTTTTCAACAAAGTTTGATAATCAATTGTTTTCATTACTAACCTCCTTGTCAATATTCGTATTGCTTATATCAAGTTGTACTTGACTGAGATTAACCAAAGCTTCAAAAGCACTACCATCCTGACGCGTCATATTGGGAACGTAACGACTATAAGTATTAAAAAGCATCTTGGTAGTTGAATGACCCATTTGGTATGCAATCCACTCGGGACTCTCGCCAGCAGCAAGCCATAACGTTGCAGCAGTATGCCGAGTTTGATAAGCATTTCTTTTCTTTAAGCCTAAAGCTTTAAGAGTAGGGTGCCAAACACGTTTATTAACATTGTTATAGTCAAAAGGCTCACCAGTATGTGAACAAAACACATACTCAGAACGCTTATAAGTGACTTTCTGTTGCTCTTTTAATGCATCATAGACCCATGGAGACATCTGAATGGCTCTATAAGATTCTTGCGTCTTTGGGGGAACTATTTTACCTTTGACTAAAGCCTGATTTATCACTATCTCACGTCGATTAAAATCAATACTATCCCAAGTTAGACCGTCGATTTCACTGGTTCTCATTCCAGTAAAAAAACGGACTAGGTAATAATTGCGATAATCTAGTCTTACCCCATTTATAAACTTCCAAACTTCATCAAGCGTGAAAGGCGCTATATTTACTTTAGGCTCTTTCAATGATTTGATATCGTCAAACGGGCTATCAAACTTATAGCGTTTTGCCGCTTCTTTTAGTATCATACCTAATGGTACCATTATCGAATTGATGCGTGCCGCTGACAGATGTTTGTTAGTTTTTCCGTAAGTCACTTTGGCGAGGGATGAACGGAAGGCTAATACATCTGTCTTTTTTATTAAATGTAATGGTCTAGAGCCAAAAGTAGGTATTAAATATAACCTTAATGTATCGGCTATCTTATTTCGATACGTCTCGCGCCATTCAATCTCCTTTTCTTGAGTAAACTGCATAGCAAAGTCTTTGAATAATGGCACATCGGTTTGAATAGATGTTTTACGGTCATTCAATGCCATCATTTCTTCAGCTTTATCGCTCTTTGGAAAGTATTGAGCGTAATTGAAAGTACCTAAAACAATCTCGGCCTCAATTCTTTCAATGATCTTTTGCAACTTCCTACGGTTTTCAGGGGTGTCAATCAGGTTAGTCGTTTCGCGACACCGAACACCTAGGTATCTAAAATCAACAAACAGTTTTTTGCCTCTGCTTCTAATGCTAGCCATAATAGTCTCCTTATTGTAGTGCCATGGCGTTAATGCTGCCGGATACACCGATACGCATATCTTTTTCAATTTCTTCCCAAATGTAGAGGATTTTTCTACCCCCAAATGGTCTAATGTAGTGAATACCTTCGATCAAGACACTATCTTTTAATTCATTTCGAATAGTACGAGGGTTATACTTAATACGTTCAGAAAGCTCTTGGGTAGTAAGGTAAGTATGTGACATAATATATTCCTTATATAAAGTATTAGCATAATGGTACTTTTGAATACCATAGTTGTAATTTACCATAAATTTATAACTATGCAAGTACTATTTACAACTAAGAATGGATTTTTATCATGATTGTGAATCATTTACCCACTTTGTTAGCGGAAAGAAGGCTAAAGGTAGCGGATGCCGTACGAGCGACGGGTATCAGTAAAACTACTTTACATAAAATATACAATGACCAATCGTCTAGAATTGACTTTGATACTATTGATAAGCTTTGCGAGTTTTTAGAAGTTGAGGTAGGAGAAATATTTGAGTATGTTGCTGATTCAGAAGATCAGGATCTAAAAAAATAAAGTTTTGATCAGAAATGGAGTAGAGGTCAAAATATAGATATTTAAAAATCACATAATTTGGGGAAGGCACAGCTTGGGCACAATCTGGGCACACGGCTTTTTTTGAAAACTATTATCTAAAATAAATCAATGAGTCGTTATGAATAGTTCAATAGGTCTCAGCCCTTATAAAACAACCACAAAAAAAGCCCCAATCATAAAGATTGGGGCTTTCGAATTTGGTAGGCGTAACTAGACTCGAACTAGCGACCTCCACCATGTCAAGGTGGCGCTCTAACCAACTGAGCTATACGCCTATTGAGGTGAGGTATTTTAGCAAATTATAGTTTTAATGCAAGCTTTATTATCACTAATTATTTGCAAACTACTGAAATATCATGATCCATAATTCAATAATATTTATCTTATAAATATGAAAAAAAACTAATTCTATGTAATTCAAATTAGTAGAATTTTATTCAGTTATTAGTTTAACTTTTTATTCTTATATCGAATATTCAAAAGTTAATTTTATGCGATAAATTATTGATTTAACACCTGTTGATAGGCATAATTTACTAACGATTTTTACTTTTAATAAAACTGTAATAAAACGATACTCTAGCCTTAAAAATTTAGGATGAAGTGAATTTCTTTGACATTAAATTCTATTAACTTTTTTAATAGCCTCTTTGAAAAGGATTTTCAAATCAATTCGATTATAGTTTAAATTTTAAACTCTTTTCTGAATGAATATTCCTAAATAAAACCTCAACACCTCGAAAGGATGCAAGTGTATGGCAATGTTCGATTATAAAAATTACTCAAGTGATGAGTCAAAAAAATTAGCAGATGATGCAAATCGCCTTTCTGTTTATACCAATGCTTCAAGTTTATTGGGCTTTATACCCGCTGACAACGTACTTAATGGATTAGGTAAAATAACTGGTGAACTTTTCCCAAATAATACCAATATTGGCATTCCTCAAGGATGGCGTGAATTAACGCCTAGCGATTTTGGTTTAAGTAACGATCTATTAGATAAGTCTGGCTATTTTAAGATTGAAAGTCTTTATACGGGTACCGCAGTTGAAGGTCCGCAGGCTAAGATATTTGGGCAATATGATGAAACTGGCAAACTTGAACGTATTAATCTTAATATAGCAGGTACCAATGACTTACCTGATATTTTGGATTATTTAAATCTTAATAGCCATGCTGGCAAAGAGTTATACGAGCCTATATTAAAAATAGTAAAAGATTATGCCATTAATAATGGGTTAACGGGTAGTAATGTATTAATAAGTGGTTACAGTCTGGGTGCAGGTGTGACCAATGTTATTGCCGCAGAACGTAAAGGGTTAGCCGATGGTTTCTTTACTGACTCCGATTATATGGCATTTGCCGTACCTGCTATATACGATAATCCAGATGTCGTCTTAAATTATGGATATGAGAACGATGTGGTACATCGTGTAGCTGGCAATGCGCCAGACTTTTTTACAGCGATAGCAGATGCTGATCCAGGCTTAGTAAACCCTGATAAAAATTACGCAAGCTCAATGGACAATGTGGTCTTATTTAATGATGTCTATGCTTCACCCATTTGGAATTTAAGTATTTTTTCATTGATAAATATTCCTACTGGTTGGTATGCGCACATAAATGGAGTTACCACCGATGCCATAACTCGTATTTCAAATTCTACCTTTTATAACTATACCCAAAAGGACAGTACGTTTATTGTAGCGGATTTAACCGCTTTAAGTCGTTCGACAACATGGGTTCAAGACTACAACACTCATACTTCAAGTCACTATAACACTTCTGCATTCTTAGTAGGCAGTAAATACGATGATTTGATAGCTGGTGGCTCAAATTTCGATTATATTGATGCCGGCGCAGGTAATGACACGATTAGAGCGGGCAATGGTGTCGATCATGTGGATGGAAATATAGGCATTGATCAGCTTCGTGTTGAAGGGCGTAGTCAAGACTGGAACGTCTATCAAATGCAAGATGATACTTTGTTTTTCGTCGATAAAAATGGCTACAACTTAGTTGAGGCTGACAATGTTGAATCTGTCAGTTTTAAAAGTGAGCTAATGAGCCATGGTTGCAATTACATCATTGGTGATACTGCTTTAGAAAATACTCAGCCTATTCGTAAGTGGTTTAGCGCTTTCGATGTAAAATATTCTGATCATGTTGAAGGCAGTGATCATAACGATACACTAACTGGCAGAATTGTGTTTGGCCGTGAAGGTAATGATTCAATCAAGGGTACTACGCTTTCAGATACTCTACACGGAGGCTCCGGAGACGATATCATTATGGGATTGGCAGGTAATGATAAACTATATGGTGCTGAAGGAAATGATATCTTAGACGGCGGTGCTGGCGCAGATACATTGATTGGTGGTATTGGTAATGATATATTTAAAATTAATGCCTTATCTGGAGGCGATGTCATTGTCGATTTTAATAATGATGTAGGCTATCATGATATTATTCAGTTCTCATCTGCGCTGTTTTCAGATATAGCTCATTTAAGTGCGCGCACAACTCAAGTAGGCGATGACGTATCAATTGGTTTAGGGGGTTTAAATTATTTAACCGTTGAAAATTGTTATGTTAATGATGTTTTAAACTGTTCTATCATTGCTTAATTAATAACTGACATATTTCTTAATTAAAAAAACTCAGCTAATTTGCTGAGTTTTTTGGTTGTAACAGACATTTTGTACCTAAAAAAACCATGACAGGTTATTAATACTATTTAACTTCAAGTCATTATTGTTTTGTACTATTAAAATATCCATCTTTGGCAGAGTCTTCAATAATAACGCCTTTGCTACTAAATGAAAAAGCCTTATTGCTAAAAGTACCTACCATGATAGATTCAATTAATGGTGAAACATTTTGCGCTTCGCTTTCGATAGCCACTACAAAGTTAGCACCGTCACCGCCAGTATCGTCATTTTTTTTGACAATATAGTTGAGTGTTCCCATAGGAGGCAACTCAATAGACTTATTCAAATAAGGGCGGACATAATCTCCTTGAGTATTATAGTAATCAATTCTAGTCACATATAAGCTGTTATCTAAGCTGGTATTACGAATACTCAAAGTCGCTGACAACATAACCTTTGTACTTTCTTCATCACCATATATATTTGAATAAACAGGCACATAAAACAAATGTTGATATGGCATATTACCCTTAGGCATATCAACCTCAAGTTTTTTTATCGGGTCCTTATGATCATCATTATATAAGATATTTGGATCTTTCTCGGGCGGGTTGCAAGCCGTCAAACCTAGACTAATAAGTAATGAGCTGGTCAATAATAGAGCAGTTTTCATAAAAATCCTTATAGGCCCCAAGGCACTTATTTAAGTTTAACCAAAATGAAACTCATCACCAATCAATAGGCTATTATCAGCAGCAATTAACCTACCAAAACATTAGTTTCTGGATAGTTGACCCGAGTAGATTTTGGCATAGCAATTAGATAAGCCAATGTCAACGGTCCAAGGCGCCCTGCAAACATCATAAACATAATTACAATTTCACCAGCACTACTTAATCGAGTGGTAAGTCCACGCGTTAAACCAACGGTACCAAGTGCAGATACAACTTCAAAAAGAACATCTTCAAAAGGATGCTGCGCCTCAATAACAGATAGAATAAACACACTTAAAAATATTAACATCATGGTGATACTAATTAGCGCTAATGACTTTCTTACCAATCTATCAGGTATACGACGCTCAAAAATAGTTACATGGTCACGTTGACGTAAAAAAGCCCAAGTCGTCAGTAGTAAAATTACAAAAGTACCCACTTTAATACCACTAGCAGTCGATACTGAACCGCCCCCAATAAACATTAAGAATATTGTCAAAACAGTACTGGCATCCGTGAGTCCTTCTACGGGAACCGTATTAAAACCTGCTGTTCTAGGAGTAATAGCTTGAAACCAAGAGGCAATAAGCTGATCTCCTAAAGGAAAATTGCCCATAGTATTTGGATTATTATGCTCCAACAGCCAAAATAAAACAAATGCAACTATATTTAAAGCGGCAGTTGCACCAAGCATAATCTTTGAGTTGACGTTTATTTTTGACCATTTTCTATTTTCAATTAAATCTTTTAAAACTATAAAACCCAGCCCACCAATAATGATAAGGGATGTGACGGTGATATTTATCCCATAATTGTGCGCATAAGGCATTAAATTGTCATTATTTAAACCGAAGCCTGCATTGTTAAATGCCGATATGGTATAAAAAAAACCACTATACAGAGCTTCAGATAGTGGCATTTCTTTAGCAAAAAATATTGATAGAAAGATAAAACCTATAAGTTCAACCGTCAATGCAATAGCAATTACAGATTTTGCAGTAGAGGATATATCCCCAAAGCTTGCATCCGCAAATGCTTCACGCGCTATTTTTTGTCCAGCAATATTTAGCCTGCGTTGTAAGCTCATAAATGCAAAGACCGCAAAGGTCATAAATCCAAGTCCACCTACTTGAATAAGAAAGGCAATAATAACTTGACCTAAGCGGGTATAGTTAGCAGTGTCCACGACTGCTAGACCTGTTACTGTCACAGCAGATGTCGCTGTAAAAGCCGCTTGTAGCCATGAAACGGGTTTAATAGAGCTGGCCGGGAGCATCAGTAAACAGGTGCCTATAGTGATAACGATCAGAAATCCAACTGACAAAATCATAGGCGGGGAGGTTAAAAGAGACATTTTTTTATTTGACATATTACCTACTCATTAAACCCTTATTAGATTTCTTAAGAAAATTATTTAGATAGATAATAACTTTTTGGCCAAAATTTTAAGATCATTCACATCCCCTTTAAAGACCAAACGATCTGGATATTGAACGTACATATCATCAGTGAAGTCTTGGAACACATCTTCATTACGGATAATGAGTAATAAGGATGTATCAGGATTTTTATGTCTGATTTTACCAATATTGATGGGGGAAGCATGTTGTGGTAGATCAATACGAACTAGATATTCTTTATTGCCCAGTGATAGATACTGCTTCATCATGGGATAGGCCATAGATTGCGCAATACGAATACCCATATCCTGTTCAGGATGAATGATATTTTTGACCCCCAGACTATTGAGGATATCATGATGGGCATCAGTCTTAGCTTTCACCCAAAGATTTTTAACCGGTAACTTAATCAGGTTTAAAGTACACAGTAAGCTAGCTTCCAAATCTTCACCAATGCTCACCATAACCCCATCAAATTGACTGAGGTTGAGTTCTTGCAAGGTATCAATGTCAGTAGCATCAGCAATTACAGAATGCGCCAAGGTATCACTAACTTTATCGACTTCGTCTTCATCTAGGTCGATACCTAATACCTCATTTCCCAAACTCTGTAGCTCAAAAGCGCACGCTCTACCAAAAACGCCTAAGCCTATAATAGCAAATTGCATAATCACCTCAGTTTATTAAGTATTTTGTATTCATTA
>NZ_JAGLBC010000110.1 GCF_018260395.1 Psychrobacter sp. | reverse complement strand
TTGACTAAAAAATAGTCTCCGCCAGTGCCATGGTCGAATGTTCCACACGCCCTAAGCATTACTCTATTTTTATATTATTATCTTGAGGTTTATTATTATGACAATTTCCACATTGCAAAAATCTTCTAAATTTATGGCTTTAGGCTTATTAACGTCAGCCGTTATTAGTTTAAGTGGCTGTCAATCCAACCCATCTGCCCCAGTGATTCAACGTGCCGATTCTATTTTTGAGACCAGTGGTATTGGTAAAACCAAAGTTCAAGCGCAACAGAATGCATTAGCCAGTGCCAAAAAAACTTGTGGCATGCGTCAAGCAATTATTGTAAAAGACGAGCTTGTGTATAACGGTATATTTAATGAAAAAACGGGTCGCATGATTGACCAAACTGGTTCAATTGCGGGTGCAGTCTTTGGTACTAGTAAGCCAGACCTTTCTCGAGACGATGACTACGAATATAATATTAGTTTTCGCTGTCAATAAGCTTTGATCTAAAAAACTTTTATAATGAATAACTTACGTTTTTTTTCAATAAACTAGTTAACAATAAAACGTTATTTATTATAAAAACAATTCAAGGATTACTATGAATTAGCGCCTTGGATCAAACGCATCTCTGAGGGCCTCCCCAACGAATATCAATAGTGATAATACGATAGTCAAACTAAAGAAGGCTGACAATGCTAGCCAAGGCGCATCTAAGTGTTCTTTTCCTTGGTTCATCAACTCTCCTAAAGATGGGGACCCTGGCGGCAAGCCATATCCTAAGAAATCTAACGAGGTCAATGCCACTATATTGGCTGTTAAGATAAAGGGTAACTGCGATAAGCTTGACGCCAAAGCATTAGGTAAAATATGACGTAGCATTATTTGAGAGTCTGTCGCGCCTAAGTTTCTGGCAGCTCTTACATAATCGAAATTACGTGCCCGTAAAAATTCAGCTCGTACCAAACCTACCAAACTCATCCAGCCAAATAACAGCATTAGAGCAAATAAGACCCATACACTTGGGTTAAACAGGCTGACTAAGATAATAATCATAAACAGTTGAGGTAGACCTGCCCATACCTCCATAAAACGTTGACCAATGAGATCTGTCCAGCCTCCATAATAACCTTGTATGGCACCTACTATGATGCCTATTAGCGAGCCGGCTAATGTTAAAGCTAAACCGAATATCAGCGAGATACGCATACCATATAAAATGCGAGCTAAGACATCTCTACCCGTATCATCGGTTCCTAACCAGTTCTGACTATTGGGCGGTGCTGGATAAGGCTGTTCAATTTCGACACTTGCTGTTTGATCAGCAAACTCTATTAGCGGCATAATCATAAAGCCATTCTGATCAATCAATTCTTTTACGGCTGGGTCTTTATAGTCCGCTTCAGTTTCAAAAATGCCTCCAAATGTCGTCTCAGGATAGGCTTGAACAACTGGGAAGTATAAGTGGCCATCATAGCTAACCACTAAAGGTTTATCATTAGCCACAAAGTTAGCAAAAAGACATATTAATGAGATGATGGCAAATAATATAAGGGTAAACACGCCTAACTTATTTTGCTTAAAACGTTTAAATCTAGCCTGCCATATGGGGTTAAGGGTAATCGATAGCTTACTCATCTTACCGACCCTCGAAATCAATACGAGGGTCAATCAAATGATAGCTTATATCACTGATAAGCTGTAGCAATAGACCTACTAATGTAAAAATAAAGAGGGTACCAAATATCACTGAATAATCTCGTTGTACAACTGCTTCAAAGCCCATTAAACCTAGTCCGTCAAGTTTAAAAATTATCTCAATTAAAAAATTACCGGTAAAAAATATACTAACAATTGCGGCAGGGACACCAGCAATAACAATGAGCATAGCGTTTCTAAACACATGACCATAAAGCACCTGATTAGTAGACAATCCTTTGGCGCGCGCGGTTAAAACATACTGTTTTGATAACTCTTCGATAAAGCTAAATTTAGTCAAATAGGTCAGTGCTGCAAAGCCTCCAATAGTGCTTGCCGTTAGAGGTAACGCCAAATGCCAAAAATAGTCTTTTATTTTGGCCAACGTGTTTAAATCATCGAAATTTTCAGAAACAAGACCTTGTAAAGGGAAGATTTGCCAATAGCTCCCTCCTGCAAAGAGAACCAATAGGATTACCCCAAAGACAAATATCGGAATGGCATGCCCCACAGCCAACATTACCGCAGTTAATTTATCTACACCTGAACCATGATGCATCGCCTTGTAAATACCTAAAGGTATGGCAATAAGATAAATAAGCAAAGTACTCCATAAACCCAGTGAAATAGATATGGGTAATTTCTCGATGATTAACTCAGTAACCGGTTTTCCCTTAAAAAATGAGGTACCAAAATCTAGTACAGCATAATTTTTTAACATAATCCAAAAACGTTCTGAGGCAGATTTGTCAAAACCATATTGAGCTTTAATGGCATCAACCATTTCTTTAGACAATCCTCGGGAACCACGATAGCTATTGTCTGAAATCGGATTACTTTTACCGACGCCTGCACTGACAGTCTCTCCAGCATTTTTAGCTAATTCAATTTGAGCAATTTGTTGCTCAACCGGTCCACCTGGTGCAGCTTGCACCAACACAAAGTTGGTTAAAAGAATAAGAAATAAGGTCGGTATGATAAGCAATAACCGTTTTAAAATATAACGTCCCATTATTTCAATCCTTATGATTATATACCGCGATTATTCAAACATCTCAAAGTATATTGGTCTAACATTACATTAATTAATTTAGAAATTATCTTTCAAAGCTCGCAAAGCACTAAAGACAGTAAAGGACTTAGTGTCTGCAAGCTCAACTTGTCGTTGTACCCCATCAATAACCGTCAACTCTTCACTCCGTAAAAAGACATTAACTTGTCTTTCGTGCTCTAAAGTGACCGGTAATGAGGGCTTACCTTGATTGTTTAGCGCTTCGACCTCCACTAAGGTCTGTTGCATTATGAGATTGTCTGGTTCAATAAAAAGACCAAATCTTAAATTTGAGGCAGTGTATTCATGGGCTGGATAAAACAATGTATTTTTTGGCAACTTGTTTAAGCGCTTAAAGCTTTCAAAGAGTTGTTCAATAGTGCCAGTAAAGACTCGACCACAACCAGCACTAAATAAGGTATCGCCACAAAATACCTGCTTTAACTCATCTTCGGCCAATATATATGCCAAATGAGATGCAGTATGTCCCGGTACCGCCCAAACCTGAGCTGTATAGCCCCATGCACTGACTGAACTGCCCTCTTTAACAATCTGATCAGGATTTACGCCATGATCTAAACCTGCTACCACATGAGTCATTGGATATAGCTCTCGTAATTCAGCCACACCACCGATATGATCATGATGATGATGAGTAATCCAAATCGCAGTCAATTCAAGTTGGTACTGTTGTAAATACTGAGCAACAGGTTCAGCTTGACCTGGATCAATCACGATGACTTGTTTATTCTTATCATTAACAAGTGCCCATATATAGTTATCTGTAAAGGCTCGAATAGGCGTAATAATTAAGCTCATGATATTTCCTATTATTAAATAAATTGGGTCAGCAATATATATTTGTAGAGAATGTTAAATAAGGCAAAATTTCATTTAAGGTATTTATCAATAATAGACTCTGCTGATTTATCCACCCACCAATAATCAATACCAATTGAATCATCTGGCAAGGTTTGATGATGACGATATTTATCCCAGTAAACGACTCTTGTACTAGTTGAACCATACATTGGCACCATATAGTACCCGGCTCTTAGCAGTCGATCTAAAACTTTGGAATATAAGACAATCTTTTCTCTATTGTCAGCTTTTATTAACTTATCTATTACAGTATCTATGGCTTTATTTTTGATACCACTAAAGTTCTGATTACCTTGCTCATCAGCAGCTTTACTTCCCCACATATAGCTCTGCTCTGAGCCTGGTGAATTGCTTTGAGGGTAACCTGCTACAATCATATCGTAATCGAACCTTCTTAAACGCTCTAAATATTGGGAAGTATCAACTTGTCTAATTGAAACCGTAAAGCCTAGTTTTTTTAGATTATTTACAAAAGGTAGGAGTACTCGAGTTATTTTGTCATCGGTTATAAGTATTTCAAACTTAGCCTGTTTGCCATCTGCTTGATACAATTGCATATCTTTATAAAAAAAACCTGCTTGTAGCAATTTTTCTCTAGCCTCTAATAGAGCTTGACGGTTATACCCTTTTCCATCTGACTTTGAAAGATGCCATTCTGATATAGCAGCTTGTCTTTGAATGGGTTCAAGCTGCGGCAAAAGAGGTTTTAAAACTTCATACTCGTTTGCACTAGGTGTGCCGGTAGCTGCTAACTCTGAGCCGTGGAAAAAACTCTCAAGACGCTGATATTGACCATAAAATAAGGTTTTATTCATTAGCTCAAAATCAAAGGCATTGGTTACAGCCTGACGTACTCGAATATCTGAAAATATGTCTTTTCTAAGGTTCATGACAAGCGCCTGCATAGCCACAGGATTTTTGGTAACTATTGCCTCTTTTTTGATCAAACCAGCTCTAGCTGCTGGAAAATCATAAGCTGTCACCCATTTTCTGGCAGAGCTCTCTTCTCTAAATTGATACTGACCTACTTTAAATCCTTCTAAAGCAATCTCATCACTACCATAATAGGTGTATTTAATATAATCAAAATTATATCGCCCAATGTTGGACATGACTTGCTGACCCCAATAGTTAGGGTCACGTTTATAGGTGACACTCCGACCTTGTTCAACGTGATATAGCTTATAGGGCCCACTCCCCATCAAAGGCGTAAGCGAAAGCTTCTCAAAGTCTTTATCAATCGAATCCTTTTTAAAGATTGGAAATTGTCCCACAATTAACAAAAGCTCTTTATTTTCGGCAGAATTAAAATGAAACTTAACCCGATACTTATCAATAATCTCAACTTTATCTACGCCAGATAAATAACTACGTGTTTGCATCAATCCTTTGTTTAACAAAGCATCATAGGTGGCTTGTACATCGGCACTAGTGACTGCTGAACCATCCCAGAACTTTGCTTTTGGGTTGATGTGATAGATAATCCAACTGGTATCTTCAGGATCATAAGTTACTTTATCAGCCAATTGCGGATACATAACAAATGACTCATTTAGTGAGCCAGTTAATAGCGTATCGTAAAGATAACCGGTACCACTCATGGCGATACCCGTCGTCATCCAAGGGTTAGCACTATTAAATGTCCCCGTTGCTGATAAAGATAACATACCGCCTTTTGGCGCTTGTGGATTTGCATAAGGCATAAAAGGCGCATTAATATAAAGCGCATCACTATTATGTCCAATGGCTGTTACCGTAATTGGATCAGCTTGCGCAATAGGTATGCAATTGATTAATAGCGCTGACAACAGAATTGAAGCTAGTAAAGAGGTCTGTTTTTTAAAAAACAAATTAGTCTTCAAACCATCTCTCCATTTAGCTTTTCAATTAAGGGGATAACTTTAATCACGCTATCTTTCAACCTTTATTAGTTCTTCGAATTAAAATTATGGATAATCAAAATTATCATTTAGATGTGTTAATTTTTAAGACTGCTTCTTAGCAAATTCAGTCATAAAGTGACATAAAGCTTGAACCGATTCTAGGCTCACTGCATTATAGATACTCGCACGCATACCACCTACATCACGGTGACCCTTTAAATTAAGCAAACCTGCCTGCTCTGCTTCTGCTAAAAATTGTGAATCAAGACTACTGTTCTTTAAGGTAAAAGGCACATTCATTATAGAGCGATACTTCCTGTCCACTGGGTTAACATAAAAGTCGCTTTGATCAATAGTTTTATACAATAATTCAGCTTTTTGACGGTTTTGCTTTGCGATCACTTCCAAACCACCTTGCTGCTCTAACCATTTAAAAACCAACCCTGCTAAATACCATGAATAGGTAGCAGGCGTGTTTAACATTGATTCTTTGCTAGATTGACTGGAATAATCAAGTAAGGCAGGACACCAATCACTGGCTTTACCAATCAAGTCTTCACGGATAATGACAATAACAAGTCCAGCTGGACCTATGTTTTTTTGAGCACCGGCATATATCATGCCAAATTTTGACACATCAATCGGTTCAGATAAGATGCATGAAGACATATCAGCAATTAAGGGAGCATCAACTTTGGGTGGCTCAAAAATTTGAACGCCATGAATAGTTTCGTTGACACAATAATGAAAATATTGAGCGCTGTTAGATAACTGCCATTCACTTTGATCAGGCACAGTCGTAAAATTAGAAGCTTTACTAGACGCAACCTCATTGACTACACCCAATCCTAACTGAGCATACCGATTGGCCTCTTTAATGGCTTTTTCTGACCAAGCACCTGTGGTTAAGTAATCTGCTTTACCACTATTGTCTTCTGTAGCCAATAAGTTTAAAGGAATCGCTGAAAATTGTAGCGTTGCACCACCTTGTAAAAAAAGTACTTTATAATCGTCAGGAATCTTCATTAAACGGCGTAAGCTGTTTTCCGCTTCTTCAGCCACTTTAATATAGTCCGCACTACGGTGGCTTATCTCCATGATAGAGACGCCTTTACCATTCCAATCTAACATTTCAGCTTGTGCTTTTAGCAATACTTCTGTCGGTAACGAGGCAGGTCCCGCACAAAAGTTATGCGAACGATGAACCTCTGAGAAGGTACTAGTATTATTAGTAACATTGTTTTTAGAATTACCATTTGAGCTGAAATTGGCATCTTGATTGGTGGCTGTAGTGACTTGATTCATGATTTTCCTACTAAACATTAAGGTTAAATGGGTTACAGCATTAAAGTGAAAACTGGATAAGTATAATACAATTAACCAAGTTAAAAATACTGTTAACTGGCACAGAAATATTAGCTTTGATATTAAAAGATTTTAATAATTTAATTTTGGTTCAGGGTGTGCCAAAGTTGCTTCTTAAGAGCACTATCTGACAACATTTCTATCAAGTAAGGTAGTTTGATAAGTTTTGGGTGCTCAACACTATGAGGCAGTGGCGTAAGTGCAGCCACCTTAGCTTCATTATTCTTAGACAAGCTAAAAACAAACCCTGCTACGCTTGCATTAGCAGACTCTTTGTCACTAATACCCTGACATATAGGAAATTTTAATCCTTGAGCTGTTACAGACAATGCTAAAAGTATATTTTCCCACAAAGTTAACGCTTGCTGATCTTTAAAAATGGACACATCAACTATTAGCACCCAGTCTTTATATTGAGCGCCAACGATTTCAAAAGGAGCAACTTGTTCTAAACTTTCTGCAAGGTTTGCCTTTTTTTCTACACTTTGTGTTTTGTCTACTAATGAATTAGCTGTTTGTGATTCGACTGTTTTTGAATGGACAGTTTGTGCTTCGAATATTGGTTCTTTTGGGACTTGAAAATTTCTTCTTAAAGCTTGAATCTGATTAACGTTCAATGCCGATTTATCTAAATTTTGCTTATCTAAATTTTGCTCAGAATTAATATTAAAAATCTGATCTTGATCAGTTATAGCTGATGAATTTTGAATGGCTAGGTTATCACTTAGCTGTTTTACTGTAGGCTTTACATCGGCAGAAGTTAAGCTTATATCTGCTTGCAGATCAATAGAATTAGCTTTAACTTTAATATTTTTCTCATAGTGTTCAGCAAAATTCTCATAATCAACACGCACAGTATCACATTCTCGTGGTATCCAAATATCAAGACCCAACATACCTAGTATTTGTCGTTGTTGAACTACTAATGCAGATAGCTCATTGACTACCCTACTCTCTATTTGAGCATAGTCTTTGGCCGTTGAGCCTGATGAACTGCTCATCAAACTAGTAGATGTGTGAGAATTATCATAAATCATAATATGTCATTTTTTAAAGGCGGGGCAAATAACTAGTGTTTGTCTTAGGGCGTGTTGAACATTCAAAATTTCAGCCAAATGTAAGCACAAGCCAAAGCGACATTATTTTCATAACTTTGCT
>NZ_JAGLBC010000011.1:4141-33563 GCF_018260395.1 Psychrobacter sp. | reverse complement strand
GTTTGGGAAACTCCCGATTCCGGAATTTGTAGTACATATTCATTTATATCAACACTTACTCAATCCCAATATACACATCTACTTGCGATTCACTGACATAATGCTCAAAATCCACATCATATAGTCGAGTGTGTTTACAGTTTGCGTCATCAAAACATTCCCAAACGGTTTGCCATGCGGTAATAACTGCATCTGGCATAGTACCCTCTTCACTGAATACTAAATATTTGCCTTGAGGAATAGTAACGTCAAAAAGTTCATTACTGTCTATTACCGAATCTTCATTTTTTTCAAACCCTGCGATAACATCAAATTCACCGTTTGCATCGCTCTCATAATGACAGTAGATGCCGTAAATATTGATATTCTGCGGTAATTTAGTAAAATAGTTTTGATAAAATTTTTGCCACATTGCGCCTATCTTGGCAGTTTGTGGATTGGCTTCTGCTTGGTTGGTCGTACGGATGCTTAGCGCTTGGCAGGGTATGGCTTGGTCGATCTCTTTTATGGTGATACTCATTCAACTTCCTTGTCTAATGAACTTCCTTGTATAATAAAATGAAACAGTTTATGAGACTAGTTATAATTATCAACGACTAATCCGCCTCGTCAATCCAGTTCATTTGAATAGCTTCTAAAATACCTTCGGTGGATTTTTGTGGATCATCATCGAAGTTCTCTAATTCAGTTACCCAGCGATGTAAATCGGTAAAGCGAATATACTGTGGATCGGTTTCTGGGAACTTTTCAAGCAATTCGATAGCGATATCTAGGCTGTCAGTCCATCTTAGTTTTTGTGGCGCCATGGCAATATCCTCAATAGGTTATTCAATATAAACAGTGAATGAAAAATGGTTTAGGGCATGCTAACAAATTATAAGATGTTAATATAGTGCTATTAGCAATCAGCTTATCTATTCTAAGCTTTCTTAATTAAAGAAGTCATGAAGCCGTCAACTTAGACCTTTTAAATCCAAACTGAAATAAAAAACTTGAACAGTGTTATATTCTATTGTGATTTAATTGACCTTTGATTTGCATTCCAAGTTTCGATAACATCGGTCAAGCTCTCACCTACCATTCCTAAGCTTGCGGGAGGTTGTATGCCTTGTTTGGTTACTAATACAAACTTGGTAAGACCTACAGCCATCAAGGTGTCTTTGACATAAAAATGATGCTGAAAATAGACATACTTTTCATCCCACCCTTCTAAAGCACTGGTCACTTTCATTTTATCTAAAAATTTAATTTCTTTTAAATAGACCATCTCTTGCATAGAAATAATCCATTCAACACTCATACCGCCAAGATTAAGTTTCTTTAGTATTTTATATAGCCATCCTGTCACATTAAGTTCAATGAAAGATAGATATCGATAATTGGGTAGGTGATTACGAAAGCCCATGTCATGTGGTAATACACGATAACTTCTACTAAAAGGCTTAAATAAATCTTCATCAGCCATACTTACAGTATTTTGTGTATTCGTATTTTTCGAAGCTTTGAATTTAGTTGGGGTTTGTTGTGAACGTTGTTTGGTTTTAGAATGCTCACGTTTTAATAACGCTATTAATATAAAAAAACGAATCAGCATATTCATTATTGGTCTCCAAACTAGGCTTATGAAAGTTTTTAAGGTTATTTATTGAATTAATTCAAACCACTTACACAAAGCATAAGTTCGTTGCAGGCAATTGTCTATACAGCTATAGACCACTTGCCAGTCAGATTAATAAAAAATTTGCTGATTTAAGGTTGAAAATCTAAACCGTTAGCCCCATTTTTATGACAGCCCCATAGCTCATGGCAAATTTTATACGATAGTCTTGAAATCTTGCTAAATAACAATATTTATTGAGTGATATGGGTAGTTTTTTATCAACTTAACATAATTTTTGATGGAGTGAAAAATGAATATTCGCCCTTTACATGACCGTATCGTTGTCCGCCGTGTGGAAGAAGAGCAAAAAACTGCCGGTGGTATTTTATTACCAGGTTCAGCACAAGAAAAACCGTCTCAAGGTGAAATCCTAGCTGTTGGTAACGGTCAAATCCGTGAAAATGGTGAAGTTCGTGCTTTAGACGTTAAAGTAGGCGACAAAGTTTTATTCGGTCAATATGCTGGTCAAACTGTAAAAGTTGACGGTGAAGAATTATTAATTATGAAAGAGTCTGACGTGTTGGGCGTATTAGAAGGTTAATCTAAAGGATTATAAACCTTCTTTTTTTGGGTTAGTAAACTTGCTTGAACAATCCACTAATACAACAATAGATAGTTCATTGTAAAAAGCTAACACCCACTCTAATAAACAATAAACATTAATTAACTAAAATAACTGGAGAGTATTCTCATGGCTAAAGACGTAAAATTTGGCATTGACGCTCGTAAACAAATGATGGATGGCGTAAATATTCTTGCCAACGCTGTTAAAGTTACCTTGGGACCTAAAGGTCGTAACGTTGTTATTGACAAATCTTTTGGCGCGCCTGCAATCACTAAAGATGGTGTATCAGTAGCTAAAGAAATCGAACTTGAAAACAAATTCGAAAATATGGGCGCACAATTAGTCCGTGAAGTGGCGAGCAAAACAAATGATGTCGCTGGTGACGGTACTACTACTGCAACTGTATTGGCTCAAGCTATCCTAGTTGAGGGTATGAAATCTGTTGCCGCTGGCATGAACCCAATGGATCTTAAACGTGGTATCGATAAAGCAGTTGCTGCTGCTGTTGCAGAGATTCATAACATTTCTACCCCAGCTGATGATTCTAAAGCAATTGCTCAAGTGGGTTCTATCTCAGCTAACTCTGATACCAAAATTGGTGAACTCATCGCTGAAGCCATGGATAAAGTTGGCAAAAAAGGGGTTATCACTGTAGAAGAAGGTTCAGGCTTTGAAGACTCACTTGAAGTAGTTGAAGGTATGCAGTTTGATCGTGGCTATATCAGCCCATACTTTGCCAATAAGCAAGATAGTTTAACTGCTGAATTTGAAAACCCATTCATTTTGTTAGTTGACAAAAAAATCAGCAATATCCGTGAAATTGTGCCATTACTTGAGCAAGTAATGCAACAAAGCAAACCTCTATTAATTATAGCTGAAGATGTTGAAAATGAAGCATTAGCTACCTTAGTAGTGAACAATATGCGTGGCGGTCTAAAAACTTGTGCGGTAAAAGCGCCAGGATTTGGCGATCGTCGTAAAGCCATGCTACAAGATATCGCTATCTTAACTGGCGGTACTGTGATTTCTGAAGAAGTTGGCTTGAGTCTTGAGACTGCTACTGTTGAGCATTTAGGTACGGCTAAAAAGGTTACTGTGGGCAAAGAGAATACAGTAATCGTTGATGGTGCAGGCTCAAAAGCTGATATCGAATCACGCGTAGAGTCTATCAATCGTCAAATCGAAGAATCTACTTCAGACTATGACAAAGAAAAACTACAAGAGCGTGTTGCTAAACTTTCAGGCGGTGTGGCAGTTATTAAAGTAGGTGCTGCAACTGAGACTGCTATGAAAGAGAAGAAAGACCGTGTAGATGATGCACTTCACGCTACTCGCGCTGCTGTTGAAGAAGGTGTGGTACCTGGTGGTGGTGTTTCTCTTGTTCGTGCATTAAATGCCTTAGTTGATTTAGAAGGTGATAACGACGATCAAAATGCAGGTATCAACATTTTACGCCGTGCAATGGAAGCACCTTTACGTCAAATCGTAACCAATGCCGGTGAAGAAGCTTCTGTTGTGGTAAATGAAGTGAAAAATGGTTCTGGTAACTTTGGTTATAACGCAGCAACTGGCGTTTATGGCGATATGTTAGAAATGGGTATTCTTGATCCCGCTAAGGTATCTCGTTCAGCACTTGAGCATGCAGCTTCTGTTGCAGGTCTAATGCTAACTACTGAAGTGATGATCACAGATAAGCCACAAGAATCTGATCCAATGGCTGGCATGGGTGCTGGTGGTATGGGCGGCATGGGTGGTATGGGCGGCATGATGTAATTTTCATCATTGACTGCTTTATTATCTAGCTTTAGCGATAAATGGTAATTTTTGCTATTAACGTTTAGTTAACAAAAACCCCGATAGGCGACTGCTTATCGGGGTTTTTTTATTTCCACATTATTCTACAATCTCAATTATATAAGCACTAATCATTATTCAATTTTTTTTCTCATTACCATTAAACAATTAGCATTAAACTTTAATAATTACACCATTGGTCTTAAAAAGTTATTTGGCTTCCTCTCGTCTAAAAGTCCAATTGCTTTCATCTGATAACTCACCTACATAATAATAACCATCTAAATCAAAGCTTTTTAGATCCTCAGCTCGAGTTATTTTATTATCAGCTGCGTATTTCACCATCAAACCTCGTGCCTTTTTGGCATAAAAGCTTATTACTTTATATTTTCCGTTTTTTTCATCTTCAAATCTTGGGGTAATAATATTTGCTTTTAATGGTTTTTTCTTAATAGATCTAAAGTACTCATTGGAAGCTAAGTTAACCAATACATTGTCTTCACCCTGCTTGGCTAAATGCTGCATACGTTCATTAATGACTTTAGTAATATGATCTCCCCAAAAGTCATATAGGTTATTGCCTCGGTTATTTTCAAGTTTCGTGCCCATCTCTAAACGATAAGGCTTAATCAAATCTAATGGCTTAAGAATACCGTAGAGTCCAGATAATATACCTAAGTGCTCATCTAGGTACATCACGCTATTTTTATTAGCGTTATACATATCTAGACCACTATAAACATCCCCGTTAAATAAATAGCCTGCAGGTTTCGCATTTTTATCCGTAAATGGTTTGTTTTCACTCCATACCCATTGTTGATTACGCTGAACATTAAGCTCAGCTAAATCGTCAGAGATGTTCATCAACTCTTTTAAATCAATTAAGTTCTTTGATTGTAGCGCTTTAATCAACTGTTTAACATGTTCAATAAGTTGCGGTTGACTATAGTAATTGATGACATCTACGGGAACCTTGTCACTCTCATTCATACTTTTGGCAGGAGACAATACGAAATACATGTTCTTAACCTTGTTTTAAACATCAAATTATTTATATTTTTCTAAAAAACCTAGTGATGGACATAGTTTAACAAGTTTAAACCAAATATTGCCAACAACTATTATGTGTCAGTATTAGCGCAATGGCCTAACTTTTTAAGAAATCATATAAGCTATTATGTAAGCAGTTATATAAGCAGCTAATTAACAATTAGCATAATCACCTATTACTACCACTTATCTTGAATACCTCTTGTCTTTATAAAATTTTTTCTCGCATTTATAGATAACCTTGTGTTATGTTTCGGTTCATGTTTTAAGAGGTCCATAAATTAAAGTTTTTAATTAAATTTAACTGGTCGGTCATATTTGTACGATGAATTATTTTTATTTATAAACCTATAATAAATTCTCGTGATGATATAATCTTTACCATTTATTTAATTGATAACCTTTTTTTCTATCGTTGTTAACTAGATGTTTTATCACTCCAAAATAAGTGATAAAACGTCGTCGCGTGTATTAAGTCAAAATTTTGTAAATCAAACAAGCTAGGAGCGAACATGATAATAGGCACTATCCAAGCCAAGCAGGCATATGAAGGTCGCGTTGCTATTACGCCAGACTCAGTAAAAAAACTCATTAAGCTTGGCCATGAGGTGATTATTGAATCTGGTGCAGGCCAACATGCCTATTACGATGACACCGCTTATACCAATGCTGGCGCTAAAATTGCTAGTGAGGCCGAAGTTCTATCACAAGCGCAAATTATCTGTGTGGTGCAAAACCTAACCGCTGATCAAATTGCTAAACTATCTCAAGGTAGTATTGTTATAGGTATGCTAGACCCTTATCGCAATGATCAGCTGGATAATTATGCTCAGCAAGGGGTAACCGCCTATGCTATGGAATTATTACCCCGTACCTTATCGCGCGCCCAAAATATGGACGTATTGTCCTCTCAGGCTAACTTAGCTGGTTATAAAGCGGTTCTTATGGCCGCTAACGAGTATGCACGTCCCTTCCCTATGTTCATGACTTCAGCCGGTACTGTTAAGCCAGCCAAGATAGTTATCTTAGGAGTAGGTGTAGCAGGTCTTCAGGCTATTGCTACTGCTAAACGCTTGGGTGCAGTTGTAGAAGCCAGTGACCTACGTCCAGCCGCAAAAGAACAAGTAGAGTCTTTAGGCGGTAAATGGCTAGATGTGCCTATGAGTGATGAGGAAAAAGAAAAAGCTAAGTCTACAGGGGGCTATGCTTGGACGCCTTCAGAACAATATATGAAAGATCAAGCTGCAGTTGTCGATAAAGCGGTATCTAATGCTGACATAGTTATCACTACTGCCCAAATTCCTGGTCGTAATGCGCCAAGACTAGTTCACAAAGCCACACTTGATAAAATGAAGGCAGGGTCAGTATTAATCGATATGGCTGCAAGCTCAGGTGGTAACGTTGAAGGTACGGTATCTGGTGAAACTATTGTTACCGAAAATGGTGTACGCATTATCGGTGCAGCAAATATACCTGCTAGCTTAGCTGCTCAGTCATCAGACTTGTATGCTAATAACTTAGTGAACTTTATCACTACCTTATTTGAATCCCAAAACAATAATGCCTTAGCGATTAACCTTGAGGATGAAATTCAGGGAGCTTTAGCAGTAACCCATAGTGGTGAGGTGCGTTTACAACGCAGATAAGCTTATTAATCAAACAAGTGATAGCTTAACACTGGTTTGATGCCTTGTGCTGTAAACAATAATCCAAAAGCTAAACATGAATATTTTAGAAAGATCTTAGGAGAAGATTATGCTTGCTACCGTATTAGCAACCGCACCACTAGGAGCTGCCGTAACAGGCGGTATTCCATTCGTGGCTATATTTACCATCTTTGTACTTGCAATATTTGTAGGTTATTACGTGGTTTGGGGTGTTACCCCCGCTCTTCATACCCCTTTAATGGCCGTAACTAATGCTTTATCAAGTATTGTGATTGTTGGAGCCATGCTGCAGACAATTCATATTGATGGCAATGCCCTATCAGTTACGAGTCTATTAGGCGCTTTTGCCGTATTTTTGGCCAGCATTAACATTTTTGGCGGTTTCGCTGTGACAGAGCGCATGCTTGCTATGTTTAAACCAAAAGCTAAAAAAGTAAAAACAGTGACTGACCAAGAAGGAGCGGATGTATGAATCCTGAGCTAACTGAAATGAACTGGATTGCCGCTCATGCTGATTGGTTTTATCTAGTAGGCGCTATCTTATTTATCTTAACGTTACGTGGCTTATCTAGTCCAAAAACAGCCATCAGAGGAAATCGGTTTGGTATGGTAGCTATGGCAATTGCTGTGCTGACTACCTTTTTCTTAGCCGAAGGTCCAGTATTGTGGTTAATTATCGGTGCGATGATCCTAGGTGCCTTAGTTGGTATGTGGAAAGCCAAAACGGTGGCCATGACTGAGATGCCTGAAACAGTCGCTTTAATGCACTCTTTTGTAGGTTTGGCGGCAGTTGCTATTGCTATCGCAACGGTATTAAATACCACTCATGACCATAGCACCATTGCACGAGTTGAGCTGTTTATAGGTTGCTTTATTGGTGCCATTACTTTTTCTGCTTCAGTATTTGCATTTGGCAAATTGGGCGCTAAGAAATGGGCAAAAACAGTAACAGGCGGTTGGGTTAAGCCATTACAGCTAATTTTATTTGTGGCTATGGTTGCTTGCGGTGGCGTCTATTTCGTTACTGAGTCAATGCCTGCTTTCTACGCCATGACTGTGTTTGCTATCTTGTTTGGCTGGATGTGGATTGCTCCAATCGGTGGCGGTGATATGCCAGTGGTTGTGTCTTTACTTAACTCTTTTTCTGGTTGGGCTGCAGCGGGTATTGGTTTTACTTTGGGCAACTCGATGTTAATCATTGCCGGCTCGCTAGTAGGGTCATCAGGTGCAATTCTATCTTACATTATGTGTAAGGCCATGAACCGCTCATTGCTCAATGTATTATTTGGTGGTATGGGCACAAGTGCCGCAGTAGCCAGTAGCGATGATGGGGCACCAAAAACTTATAAATCGGGCTCTGCAGAAGATGCAGGCTTCTTAATGAGTAATGCAAGTGATGTTATCATCGTTCCAGGTTATGGTATGGCTCAAGGCCGTGCACAGAATGCGGTTAAAGAGCTTTATGAAATGTTAAAAGAACAAGGGGTAAATGTTCGTTTCGCTATTCACCCTGTTGCTGGTCGTATGCCAGGTCACATGAACGTATTGCTTGCTGAAGCAGATGTACCTTACGATGATATTTTAGAGATGGATGAGATTAATTCTGATTTTCCAAGCACAGATGTGGTATTAATTATCGGCGCTAACGATGTTGTAAACCCTTCTGCTAAAGATGATCCAGGTTCGCCAATCTTCGGTATGCCTATTCTTGAAGCCTCAAAGGCTCAAACTGTTATGGTAATCAAACGCTCTATGAGCACAGGTTATGCTGGCTTAGACAATCCATTATTTTACTTAGACAAAACTATGATGATCTTTGGTGATGCTAAGAAAATGGTTGAGGAAATGGTTCGTACTATTAACGGCGGTGGTCATTAGACAATTATTTATAAGATTAGCAATTAAAAGACCGCTAATTTTATAAATAAAAAATGTACTGCTTTGATGCTAAGTACAAACATGAAGACAGCTTAGGCTGTCTTTTTTAATGTGCAATCTTATTGTTAGTTGTGATAGCTAAGATAGTCTTGCTGCTTAATAAACGCTTTAGGTATATAAGCATTTAAACCAAGTCGCCCATTTTTAAACACAACCAGTAAGGTTTGCTAACCAAAAACCTTAGATGAATCTGTTGAAAATGTAACAAGGTATGACCATATTTAAGTTATAGTATATGAATCATTGTTATGACAAATGTGGTTGGGTTTAGCTCTTTAGTTTAGTTATTAGTCATTTTAATACTTTTTATGATTATTACTACTGATTACCACCGCTGCGCTAACTTGATCTACATTCATTTTATAAATTTAATGGTCTCCAAACTGTTGATTACATTTATCATATTATTATATTGAGGAAAATTATATGTTTAATAAATTAAAAGATATGAAAGCAAAAAAGATTATAGCAGGTATAGGTTTAGCTACTGCCACAGCAGTTGCTTCAACAGCGGGTATGGCTGCAACTGCTTTATCCCCTTCTACTGCAGACTATAATTTCACTGTTGATAATAAATATAAAGGTACAGCTACCCGTACTTTAACTCAGTCAGGTAATTCTTGGAACTATACTGTAAATGCTCGAGTAGCAGGTGTAGCCAGTGCTAACCAAAGCAGTACGTTTAGCTTAATTGGTAACAATATCATCCCCACTAGTGCTAGTACCACTTATAAGTTATTTGGTATGGGACGTTCGCACACCATGAAATTTAGTAATTCTGGTAAGTCAGTGGCCAGTACTTATCGTGGTAAGACAGCTAATTTGTCTGCCCCTGATAGAGCGTTTGATGATTTAAGTCTAGAAGCTCAAATCAGACAAGACCTATTAACCGGTAAATTCACTGGTAACTATTATATGGTTAAAAAAGATAAAGTAGAAAAAACCCCTTTTAAGAAAGTAGGAAGTACCAAAGTTACTGTTCCAGCGGGTACCTTTGATACTATTCGAGTCGACCGTATTCATGATGATAGTGATCGTTCCACCAGTTTTTGGTTGGCACCAAGCTTAGACTATTTACCCGTTAAAGTTTCGCAAGTTAATGATGGTAAAAGAATGGAAATGGAACTGACTAAAGTTCGCTAATTTACGAATCAATTAATATTAATAATCAAATATAGCTACTAAACAAATAATCTTTTAAAGCAAATAAAATGAAAATGCCTTACTCATCAGTAAGGCATTTTTTATGATAGTTAATATTGCAAAGGGTTAGCTATTCAATTCTCCATTCATAGACGGCAAACGCTTGAGAAGCTTAAACAACCAAACATTGATAACTAACATAAGCAGTAAATCAATGGCATAAACCCAGACAACATCAATACCATTGTCATAAAATCTAGAAAACAAAGTCACTCCACTAGCCCCTAAATAGACCAAGGTAAGTATACTGCTTACTAATAAAACATAGGGCGACTTACCCTTAATTATCCAAGGTGTTACAATTAGAGCAGGCATCAACCATAGCAATTGCCAAGCAATGCCACCTACAATATCTGGCTGTGTGGTTAATAACATACCAAGCAGTATAGGCAAACCAAAACTACGATACACAAGCCAAACCAACCAACTCATCCGTAAATTTGATTGTAAGTTAGCAATTAACGCTATATTTTCTGGACTGGTTCTATCCAGCACCTCTCTTTTGGACATAAATTAGGACCATTTAGCATTGGCAAGGGCTTGGGCAGCATGGGCCAAACGACGACCTTGAGCAATCGCTAAGCTACGCTCATCTTTAGTAACAGGCTGATCATGTGCATTACCACTGACATGTGTAGCGCCATATGGCGTACCACCGCGATTGGTACGGCCCAATTCCGGATTTGAATAAGGCAGACCCAATACTATCATGCCATGATGAAATAAAGGCATCATCATTGTTAGTAATGTGGTTTCTTGTCCGCCATGCATAGAGCCGGTACTAGTAAAAACACTAGCCGGTTTATTTTGTAAATTACCTGCCAGCCACAAAGTTACAGTGCTATCCCAAAAGTGTTTCATTGAGCCTGCCATATTACCAAAATGAGTGGGGCTACCTAAGGCAAGGCCAGAGCAATTTTTTAAATCAGCCATGGTGCAATACAAATCACCCTCATCTGGTATTGCTGGCTTAGCGACTATTGTTTCTGCAGCAACAGTCGGTACGGTACGAATTCGCGCCGTTATACCCGCCTCCTCAATCCCTTGAGCAATAGCGTAAGCCATGTCTTTTGTAGTCCCGTATTGAGAATAGAACAGCACTAGCACATACTTATCTGTCAAAGGTTGAGACGATAAATGATCATTTGTCATAGAACATTACTTCCAAATATTTAAAATTTTCTAATAAAGAAAGGGTTTGAACAGCAGCAAACGTTAATGGAAAGTTTTACAATAAGTGTGGGATTGATTAAAAGCTATTTTGACATAGCTTAAGCTAAAATACTTAATGCAAATGTATTATTTGATTCACCATTTTTATTATCATTATCATATCATTTAGAAAGTAACATTCTTCACATTTTAATCATTAATTTTTGGTAAACTAAGCCATTTTATAAACTAAGCCACTTTAATACATAAATACTGCACCAATACCTCATCCTACTTCCAAATAAATTACTATAATGATTACGCTATGGAAAATCTGTTAAAAAAGCTGCCCTTTTACGATAAACCTTGGTTCAACTTTTTGCGTTTTTTAATTCGCAATTTTACTGAAGATAATAGCCAACAAAAAGCGGCTTCGTTGACCTATACAACGCTCTTATCAATTGTTCCTATTTTAACAGTATTGCTGATGATTTTATCTTCAATACCGGCTTTAGATTCGGTACGAGATCAAATTTCAAATATTATATATAGTAACTTGTTGCCTCAGTCAGGGTTACAAGTTACTCAATATATTGATAGTTTTGCTGAAAAATCAAGCAACTTAACTGCCATTGGTGCTATGGCCTTATTTGTCACTACTATCATGACTTTAATCACTATTGAACGTGCTTTCAATGAAATTTGGCGCGTCAAAGACCGCTCCGGTGGTTTTAAAAGTATCTTGCGCTATTGGGCTATTATCACCTTAGGACCCTTAGTGCTTGGAACAGCATTTATTGTTTCTAGTACGGTTCAAAGCTTAAGCTTTTTAAATCAAAACATTGGCGGATATGGTGTTGACTGGAGCTTTTGGATTCAGTTGGCCTCATTTGCGATAACAATAGCAGGCTTTATTGGTATGTACTGGTTTATCCCTAAAGCCAAAGTTCCTTTAAAAAATGCAGCGATTGCGGGTGTCTTTGTAGCGGTAATTTTTGAATTACTGAAGTATTCGTTCGGTATGATTATGGCCAACTTTACAAGCTATGAAGCGGTTTATGGGGCTTTTGCTGCTCTTCCTATTTTCTTATTATGGATTTACCTATCTTGGAATGTCATTTTATTGGGTGTTGAGATTAGTTATACCTTAACTATCTTTGCCACTAAGGAAGTTTATCCCCGTCATCCGTTACTAAGCCTATTAGACATGTTAAACCTAGTTCATACTCGCTATCAAAATGGGGATTCTACGAGTGAAGAAGAGCTACGTAGTATACTTGGCCGCAAAGAATTACCCAAGTGGTTCACTTATTTAAATTATCTATTAGATAGTGACTTAATTGCTGTTACTGAAAATGGTAACTATGTGTTAAAAAAAGATTTAGACAATATTAGCCTATGGGATTTTTATCGCACTCTACCCTATCCATTGCCCATTAAAGATGAATTAGATACTGTTAATGCAAATATGGATACCCCGTGGTTAAATTTATTAATTGAACGCTTTAAAGATACTGAACAATTTGCCAAAAAAGAGTTAAACATACCCCTTTCAGATATTTTTAAACATAGCTTACCGCGTCAAGGAACTAAAGCTACACAGTCTATGTTCGACGATACAAATAAAAACGCTACTTCGACATCACAGGGTAAGTTAAAACAAGTTAAAGGGGATTTTGAAGCAGAGGCTTATGAACCAGATGCCAAAGTGGTTGAAGATAACGACGGAAACCAAGCGGTTATGCCACCCGACGGTGATTTACAATCTAAGTCAAATCATAGCAAATCTTATGACAAAGTTAGCTCTAATTCTAAAAAGAAAGGGGGACTACTAAGCGTATTTTCCCATGATAAAGATGAACCTATAATCACGGAAGACGATAATCCAGAAAGATAAAATTGGTAGGTTGTTAGACCAGATTGTTTAGTCTTATAGTCGAGAAACTTCATTAGATACATAGAATAAGATACTTCGAATAATTTACAATCAACTAACTAAACCACATATTCAGGATGAAATTCGTACCATGGAGCATGCATCAGGACTAAGTATTTTAGAAATTAGTGCCGTTTTTTTGACCATTACTGCCTTATTGGCTTATATTAATAAGCGTTTTATTGGATTACCTACCACTATCGGTGTAATGGTCATCTCCTTGGTCGTATCAATAGTCGCTATATTCTTAGGGTTACTGGGATTCGATGGGTTGATAGATTATGAGAAAGGACTTTTAGCTGAGTTGGATTTTACTGAAGTTCTGCTTGACGGCATGTTATCAATGCTGTTATTTGCTGGTGCATTACACGTTAATATTCAGGATTTACGAACTTATAAATTACCTATTGCGGTTCTCGCTTGTATAGGCACTATCGTATCTTCTTTGTTAATTGCATTAGCGGTTTATTTTATTATGCCTTTTGTTGGCTTTGAGTTAGGCTTCATTTGGTGTTTGCTATTTGGTGCTTTAATTTCACCGACTGACCCTATTGCAGTTATGGGTATCTTGGCATCAGCAGGCGCTCCTAAAAGCTTAGAAACTGTCATCGCCGGAGAATCATTATTTAACGATGGTATTGGGGTTGTAATTTTCGTCATATTACTGGGTATTTTGATCAGTGGTGATATCCCTACTGCCTCTTATATCTCTCATACGCTTGCGGTGGAAGCCGGAGGCGGTATTTTATTTGGATTCGTTTTAGGTGCGATATTATATTATTTACTCAAAAGCATCGACAGCTATCAAGAAGAGGTTTTATTAACTTTAGCGGGCGTATTAGGTGGGTATGCATTAGCCAGTCACTTTCATCTTTCAGGACCATTAGCAATGGTTATTATGGGACTCATGTTAGGTAATCGCGGTCGGGCACTGGCCATGAGTGATGAGACCCGTCATTATATTGATTTATTTTGGGAACTGATTGATGAGATTTTAAATGCTATTTTATTTGTATTGATCGGTTTGGAAGTGGTGGTTATTGCTTACTCATTTAATATGTTTATTGCCGCCATATTGGCAATCATAATTGCTTTAACTGCTCGATTTATCGTGGTAGGTCTAACCACCAAAAGCTTACGTAAACAGCTTGATCTACCTGAAGGGGCATGGAAAGTACTTACTTGGGGTGGTCTGCGTGGTGGTATATCAGTTGCTTTGGTTTTGCAGCTACCAAGTGGTCCCCAAAGAGACATCCTACTAACTTTAACTTATGCCATTGTTATCTTCTCTATTTTGGTACAGGGACTAAGCATCGGCAAAGTGGCTAGAAATCTACCTGAACATAAGGCCAAAGGCTCTAAAATATTAAGTTAATGGTTTAGATTATCTAAAGATAAGCCCAATATAATAATATCTGCTCTGAAGTCTTGCATATCACAGACGTTAGGGAGTTTTCCCCATTGCTCAAAGCCAAACTTATTGAATAAAGCCAGACTTGGTTTATTGTGTCCAAAGATAAGCGCCAAAATGTTTGTTATGCCTAACTGTGGTGCTTGAGATAACATCCATTGCAGCATTTGTTTCCCCAGTCCTAAACCTTGGCCAGACTCAGCGACATAAATACTAATCTCACTACTGATATGATAAGCTAAACGGCTTTTAACATCACTAAAGCTGCCCCATGCCACAATGCTACCTGTTGCATTGGTCATGATATATATCGGTCGATGGGGATTATTCAGATGATCGTCAAACCATATTTTTCTGTCTGCAATGGTCACAGGTGTTAAATCCGCTGTTGAGGCTTTTCCAGCAATACTTTGGTTATAGATAGCTACAACTTGAGCTAAGTCATCCGGTTTAGCCAAACGAATATCATGGCTTTCAATTCGGTCTTTTGTAATCTGCTGCTCTGTATAAATGGTAGAATTGATTGTACTAACCATAGACTAATCTCTTTAAAAACATTGAACTTATTTTGGGGTTCAGTAGCTTTAATTTTACATTATAATAACTGTTAATCACTGATAAATTTGCAGCATGCTCTATAAATTTTCATGCCTAACAAGGCAGTAGTGACCTGCATTTATTTACAGTATTTTTTAAAACATTTATTTGCTCAATTATTTATGTGTTTAACTTTTTATGGTTAATCAATTACTGTATAACATTAGCGTTCAATTATCTTCGTGTATATCAATAAGGCTTTATGAAAACAATTTTTTTAGATTTGGGCACAATCAATGCCAGCACTAGTCATAGTAACCTAGACGCTGACAATGTTTTAACCATTGGTAATTTTGATGGAGTGCATTTAGGTCATCAAGCGATGCTAAAGCAGTTAAAAGCTAGTGCTAGCGAGCAACAGCTTGATACCATGGTTATGATTTTTGAACCACAACCTCGTGAGTATTTTGCACAGCTAAAATCTGATCCTTCTTTAGCTCCGGCTCGCTTAACTTCTCAAGATGAAAAGCTTGGTTTACTGGCACAACTAGGTATTGATACGGTTGTGATAGCTAAGTTTGATGAAGCGTTCCGCTCGTTGTCGGCGCCACAATTTGCTGATATGTTAACTCAACATCTGCGCGTTAAGTCTCTGGTTTTAGGCGACGACTTTAAGTTTGGTCACGATCGCACCGGTGATAGTGAGTTTTTACGTCACTATGGTCTGCCGGTCACCAATCTTAATACCATTACTGATATTGGTTCAACGAATATAAAGGGTTTTAGTGACAACGATAGCGCTCAAGCTGATAGTGACTATGACCAAAATGCTATAGACGTTCGTATCAGCTCCACTCGAATCCGTGAACTGCTGGCAAAAGGGGATTTAGCGACAGCAAATCATCTACTAAATCGAGACTATACCATAACTGGTAAAGTGGTAGGCGGCGATAAAATTGGGCGTACTCTCAACTTTCCTACTGCTAATATTGAACTAAATAGAATACGTCCGGCATTGCATGGGGTTTATGGTGTGGATGTGGTGGTATTAGATCCGCAGGGTGAAGTGATTGCCGATGCTTTCCAGCAGCTATCAAAGGAAGGTCAATCAGGTGTTTCAGGCTTACGGTCTCATAGTTTGTTTGGAACCGCCAACATTGGTGTACGTCCTTCAGTAGACAAACCCAATGACTGGCGCCTAGAGGTTTTCTTTCCTCAATTCTCAGGTGACTTATATGGTAAAACCTTACAAGTTAGATTCCTACATTATTTACACGATGAGCGTAAATATGATGGCTTACATGCCTTAAAAGCAGGTATCCAGCAAGACGTCGTTGACTTGTTGCAATGGCGAAAAAAAGCAGAATAAGTTTTACCTGATTAATAACTCATTATTAGCATAAAAGATTTAAGAAGGTAAATATCACTATTTGCCTTCTTTGAGTTTGATTGATGTTAATTTATCACGCTGTTAATAAGTATTGTGTTAATAAAAAGAGTCCATATCTTTAGTATCTATATATCATTTATAAATCACTAAGATCTAAATTAGTAGCATATAAATAACTAAGGTCTAGATTTAGATGACTAATATTTTCACCACCTCAGTTGCCGCTTCAAAACAGCTTTCAATACGACCCTCTGCGCACCAATCTCCAGTCACAATCCATTGCTTGTCATAGTCAATATGGATAATTTTATTGCTATCTATGTTTTGCGCTAGATTGACTGTTTGCTGAGTAGCCGCATAGCGCCAACGATGACAATCTATTAATTTTGGCGCACTGACATTATCCCAGTCCAATAGACTCTGGGCCGCTTGTAACAACTGTTGCTGTACTTTTGGCAGATCCTTATCTACATTCGCTTCTGACCATACATTACTGGCATAAATGGTCACACTTGGCAAAATAGCCTCACGACCGGGTTTATGATGCTCAATAAACACTCTATAAATAGGCGAGTTTGCGTCTTTGACTTCAAGTACGCTCCAGTTTGCTTCTCTGATAATATATGGCATATCAGATAACTTCTCCCAGCCAAGCATCAAGGTATAACAGGCCAACATCTTAGGTTGTTTGATAGCTTCTAAAGCGGTAAAACTGGTTTGCTGAAGCAGATCTATTGCTTGTGCTTGGGGCGCAGTGCATATTAGCCAATCAAATAGGCCTAAGTGATT
Source organism: Psychrobacter sp. (assembly GCF_018260395.1). Lineage (GTDB taxonomy): Bacteria > Pseudomonadota > Gammaproteobacteria > Pseudomonadales > Moraxellaceae > Psychrobacter. The sequence goes on along the minus strand of NZ_JAGLBC010000011.1, from coordinate 16,471 downwards.
ATCATCTGTATCAAATAAACTGGTTTTAGGTTTTTTTTCTGTTAAATCGTTGTCGATATTAAGCGTGGGATGGTCATTAAGGTTAACATTTGCCTCCGTTAAGGCAGTTACTCGAGTTTTATAATTTAGCTCAGTAGATTGTAATAGTTTTACTATATTGCGACCGAAGCTAGTCATCTTTGGGCTACTAACATACCGAGGTTGCTCAGTTCGCCATTGTTCTGATAACTCAATGTCTAAATCTAATTCTGGTTGAAGCTTATTAGAGCAAGCTATAGCGGTTTGTGCCAGCCAAGGTTCAATTACTTGTTGCTGCAACCAAGGCTGTAAGTAAGCTTGAAAGGCTCTGGATTTTGCAGTAAAAAATTGCGCGCCAAAATCGAATTGCCACTGATGAGAACTATTTGGGTCTGATTTTTTGTAACGCGTTGCCAAACGCCCTACGCCAGCGGATTTTTCAAAGATAACAATGTCAATTGCTCGACTGTTTTTAGCAAAAGCTTGCTCTAATAAATGGGCGGTTATTAGACCAGTCAGCCCTGCACCGATTATGGCCACTCGAGGCAATTGATGACTATCAACTGGTTTGGTTTCCAAATTACTTAAAGGTAAGGTTTTAGTCATAGCTGCAGAATTTTTATGTTGAATGTAAGGAGATGATTAAGGGGTTTATTTTAAGCTTATGATACACGCTCTAACTTTCGATTTGTGCAATTTTATAGACCAAAAAAAACCACCGCCTCATTAGACAGTGATTTTCATATTGAAAATTTGGGCTGAGTGGTATTCTAGACGTTAAGCCGATTGAACGGTTTTTATTAAGTCTTCAACCACACTGGCTTCTGCTAAGGTTGAAGTATCGCCTAAGCCATCAAACTCGCCAGCGGCCAGTTTTCGTAAAATACGGCGCATAATTTTGCCTGAACGGGTTTTGGGTAATGCCTCTACAATATAAATAGTGTCTAGGTTGGCGATTGGGCCTATCTCTGAGCGCACATGACGGTTAAGCTCCCGTCTTAATTTTTCGCTATCTTCCTCACCATTTCTTAAGATTATGTAAGCACAAATGCCTTGGCCTTTTAAGTCATGAGGCATACCAACAATGGCTGTTTCAGCAGCAGCAGGATGTGAGACTAAAGCACTTTCAATCTCAGCCGTCCCAATACGATGACCAGAAACGTTTAGCACGTCATCAACACGTCCTGTAATCCAGTAATGACCCTCTTCATCACGCATTGCCCCGTCACCAGTAAAATAGCTGCCGGGATACGTTGTGTAATAGGTTTCTAAAAACCGCTGATGATCACCATAAACGGTTCGCATTTGACCCGGCCAACCATCTCTAATAATTAAGTTGCCAGCTGCCGCACCAGTGATTTCATTTCCATCAGCATCAACAATAGCAGGTTTAATGCCATATAAGGGATTCATTGCCGCCCCTGGTTTCATATCAACAGAATTTGGTAAAGGCGCCATTAACACACCACCTGTCTCAGTCTGCCACCAAGTATCGACTATAGGACAGCGGCCCTCACCCACTACTGTATGGTACCAGTCCCATGCCTCTGGATTAATTGGTTCACCCACTGTGCCTAATAAACGTAAACTTTTACGGTTTGACTCACGTACATAGGCATCCCCTTCTTTCATCATGGCTCGTATTGCAGTTGGTGCCGTGTATAAGATACTGACGTTATGTTTATCAATAATTTGACCAATGCGTGCCCAAGTTGGATATTGAGGTACACCCTCGAACATCACTGCGGTAGTGCCATTGGCTAATGGAGCATAAGTTACATAACTATGTCCTGTTATCCAGCCCACATCAGCCGTACACCAAAATACGTCATCATCTTTAACATCGAACACATCTCTGAAAGTAGACAGGGCGTATGTTAGATATCCGCCGGTAGTATGCACTACCCCTTTTGGTTTGCCTGTTGATCCTGAAGTGTAGAGTAAGAACAGCGGGTCTTCGGCATTCATTTGCTCAGGTGGACAGTCTTCATTGGCATTATCAATAACGGTGTGATACCAAACATCACGTCGACCACTCATTGGGACAGAATTACCCGTACGATGCACCACAATAACTTTTGCAACACAGTCTGTGCCATCAATATCTAAAGCTCTATCAACATTGGTCTTTAATGGAGTATGTTTACCACCACGCACTCCTTCATCGGCGGTAATAATCAACTTAGCTTGGCTATCTACAATACGACTGGCCAGACTCTCAGCAGAAAATCCACCAAACACTACAGTATGAATAGCCCCAATACGTGCACAAGCTAACATAGATATGACCGCCTCAGGCACCATTGGCAGATACAACACGACTCGATCGCCCTTACCAACACCCATTTTGCGCATGGCATTGCCCAAGCGACAGACTTCTGAATGAAGCTCTTTAAAAGAAATAATTTTATGTAAAGATGGGTGATCACCTTCCCAAATAATAGCTGGCTTGAACGGATTTTCGACCAAATGGCGATCCAAACAGTTTACTGAAACGTTTAGTTCACCATCTTCAAACCATTTGATTTCGAAATTATCTAAATCATAATTCACATTTTTTATTTTGGAGGGTTTTTTTATCCAATCAATCAACTCAGCTCGCTTGGCCCAAAAAGCTTCATTGGCTTCATTTGATTCAATAGATTGCTGATATAATTGGGTATATGTTTGTGGATTGATATTGGCTTGCGCAGCAAATTCAGAGCTGGTTGGGAATTTCTTCATGATACAAAGTCCTTTTTTAGAGTGAATCCTTCCTGGAAATCACTGATAGTTACTGATAAAAACTGATATTTATTTAAAGTCCTGATTATTATTGAAAGTACTAATAGATAATGATAACAACAACCAGCCATTTATAGGCTGTTAACATGATAAACTGGTCTAGCCAGTTATTATTACTAAGCAGTTACATTAATTAGCAGGTTACTTTAATTAGCAAAGGGTAACAGTCAATTACTGCTAAATGACAATTACTGGTAATACATGTGTTGTTAATAAACAGTCACTGTAATTTTGTTAAAGCCAGTTTATCAATAAATGGTGATATCATATCTGTTGTGATCAACATTTACTCTATCTATAATATTTTTTTAATCTTTACCCTATAATTTTAATACCTTATAGTTTTACTAGATTTTGATACGGTTGTAAACTGTTATTTCGTCTAAGTATATAAATCATATATGATTTAAAATCCAGTAGTCATAACTTATCAATGCTTTAGATAACTATGCTCTATGTTCTAACATATCGCTATATGATCATGATATATCTCTTATTACTATAGCTTTAAAATTCTCTCATCTTCTTGTAACTGATTAATCGATATTAACTATTCAAAAGCCAATTTCATGACCCAAACCGCCCTTAATCATCCTGCCCACTCTACCTCCAAAAATGACATAGAATCTAATACAAACTTAGCTTCGTCATTAGTCAAGACTACCGTTGATGTATTAATTATCGGAGCTGGCGCTTCTGGGCTATATTGTGCATTGACTGCTGCACAACGTGGACGTTCGGTTTTGGTCATTGATCATGCCAATAAGCCAGGTAAGAAAATACTAATGTCAGGCGGTGGTCGCTGTAATTTTACCAATTATGTGGTAGAACCTGAGAATTTCATTGGCAAAAACGCTCACTTTTGTAAATCTGCATTAACTCGTTATAGTCCTTGGGAATTCATTGGTTTGGTTGAAAAGCATGGCGTTGCCTATCATGAACGTGACTATGGACAACTATTTTGTGATGACTCTTCAAAAGATATCTTAAACTTATTACTTGATGAATGTCATGAAGCGGGGGCGAAGATTCAGCTAAAAACAGAAGTTAATTCAGTAAAAGCTATGCAACCCGATAATTGTGCTCAGAGCTTCTTGGTTGAAACTTCAAAAGGGCGTATTTATTGCGCCTCTTTAGTGGTAGCTACTGGAGGTTTATCTATTCCAACTATGGGTGCTACAGGGTTTGGCTATGAGGTCGCTCAACAATTCGGTCATGAACTTATTCCAACTTCTGCAGGATTAGTTCCCTTCACTTTCACGGATAAAGTTGGAGAAATTATTGCTTCACTTGCCGGTATCAGCCTTGATGTTGTCGCTTTCAATGAGCATATATCTTTCCCACGCCCGATGCTTTTTACCCATCGCGGTCTGTCAGGCCCTGCCATGCTTCAACTGTCTAATTACTGGCAAGTGGGCGAAGCGATCCATATCAATCTTGTACCTAATGTCAATATTGGTAACATATTAATTCAAGCAAAAGTTGACCATCCAAAACAGTTAATTCGCAGCATACTGACTGAATATTTTCCTAAGAAATTACTATTGGCCTTACAAGATTTGAACTGGTTAGCTTATAAAGATAAAGAGCTTGCAAATATTAAAGATGAAACTTTATTAGCTATTGGTAGTAAAATAAACGACTGGACTATTAAACCATCTGGTACTGAAGGCTATCGTACTGCTGAAGTTACTCGTGGTGGTATTAATACTGATCAAGTGTCATCTAAAACCTTCGAAAGTAAATTGCAACCCAATCTATATTTTATAGGTGAAGTACTAGATGTCACTGGCTGGCTTGGCGGATATAATTTTCAATGGGCTTGGGCCAGTGGTAAAGCTTGTGGTGAAGTTTGTTAAAGGGCTTGTAGTTGAATTAATCAACCCATATTTTAAAAGTATAAAACATTAATCAAATTATATAAGATATCTGGAATATTTTTTGTATTAGGTTACTCTTAAAGTTAGCGATTTTGATTATGCTATGGTATATATTGTTTCAGTAATGGTATCTAATGTGTTGGTCAATCTAATATATTCAACAGTTATTTTTTGGAAAGCTGATTATAATGAAACAAGTTTTAAACTGATAGGTTTGGAATGATTTTAACTAATTATAGATTTAAATGATTTTAGTGAATTATGAGCGGTATGAGGATATTAAAATGAAACTTGCAGAAGCCCTACTTATCCGTAGCGATATGCAAAAAAAACTTAGCCAAATTAAAGGTCGCATACGCAACAACGTCAAAGTACAAGAAGGCGATACGCCAAGTGAAGATCCCAATAAGCTGATGCTTGAATCAAGTCAAATCATTACTGAACTGACAGGGTTAATTGAACGTATTCACCGTACCAATGCTGTTGCAACCACAGATAAGGGTGAGTCTATGCTAAGTCTACTGGTTGAGCGTGATACACTCGAAATGCGACATAAATTGCTTATCGATACTATAGAAGCCACGCATCAGGAAGAAGATAGATATAGTCCTCGCGAGATCAGATGGGATGTCATTGTTTCGGTATCGGGTTTGCAAAAACAAGCAGACGATATCGCGATGAAACTGCGTAAAATAAACTTAGTTATTCAATCACATAATTGGCAAATTGAATTGATCGAATAACTTACAAATTAAACATACTAATTTAAATAATTTTCTATTAGGTCAAGTCCTATTTTAGCGCCTAATAGACAGCCAGTTTGGAACCGACTGGGCGAGTGTCAGACCCCTTATCTCCACAGCAGGGGGTTGAAAATATACTGCAGTGGCTATGCGACGCGTTACGGGCAGACGTATTTTTTACCATTCATGCCTCGAACCTGTCACACATTACTTTGCACAATTTAGACTTTACCACCAGACACTGACAGTCGGTTTCAATTTTTTTATACCACTATATCCATAAGGTAAATATATGATAGACAATAAAAAAGCCAAACTCTAAGGTTTGGCTTTTAAAATATCATTAAATAGCTTAGTCAAGATTACCAAGATTACATAGGTACTTCCATTAAAAGAACACGAGAGTCTTCTAATGCTTCTACATCAAAACCTTTAGTATCAACAATACCCATGCCATCACGTGTATCTAAAACTTCATCACCAATTTTAACTTTACCTTCAATGATAAAAGCATAAACACCATCTTCAGGATTCTTTAGGTCATATTTAGCAGTTACGCCTTTATCAAGGTTGCCCATATGGAACCAAGCATCTTGGTGAATCCATACCCCTGCATCATCAGGATTTGGCGATAATATTTGACCAAACTCATTAGGTTTTAACATATCAGAGATTTTTAACTGCTGATAACGTGGCTCAACGCCTTGCTTATTCGGCATAACCCAAATTTGGAAAAACTTAACTGGTTCGCCTGCTTTACCATTCATTTCACTGTGAGCAATACCAGTACCTGCTGACATCACTTGAATCTCACCACTTTCGATAATACCATTGGTACCGATAGTGTCTTTATGAGCCAATTGGCCAGAAGTTGGAATTGATATGATTTCCATATCACGATGTGGGTGAGTACCAAAGCCCATACCACCTTCAACATGGTCATCATTAATAACGCGTAATGCGCCAAATCCCATACGCTCAGGATTATAGTAGTTAGCAAAGCTAAAAGTGTGTTTGCTTTTTAACCAGCCATGGTTTGCGTCACCACGAGTATTTGCTTTATGTACGATAGTTTTCATAGGTAATCCTCATTTTATTATCTATATGTTTACTTAACGGCACTATTATATCATGTGGTATATCTTAACTTAACTATCGGATTGTTAACATAAATTTAATTGTGTAAAGAATTCAATTCGTTTTAAATTCATTGTTAAGACAATATTTATAGGCATAAATAATAAGTAAAAAAAGGCGACCATCGCCACCTTTCTTTCATTAAATCTCCAAATAAAATTTTTACGACTACATCAACAAATCACGTTTGCCACTCTTACCCATGGAGCTCACCAATCCTGCCTCTTCCATTGAATCGACAATACGCGCAGCACGGTTATAGCCAATACTAAATTTGCGTTGAATACTTGAGGCAGATACTTTGCGCGTCTCTAAAACGAACGCCACTGCTTCATCATACAGCGCATCATCTTCTCCTGAAGTATTACTGGCGCCACTACTAGTTGGACTGGTTAAATCGAAGTTATTGGCCATATTATCAATATAATCAGGTGCACCTCTTTCACGCCATGCATCGCAGACTCGGTTGACCTCTTCATCACTAACATAAGCGCCATGGACACGATCTGGCTCAATTTGGCCTGGACCTAAGAACAACATATCACCGTTACCTAACATATCCTCAGCGCCGCCAGCATCTAATATGGTGCGAGAATCCACTTTAGAGTTAACTCGCAGTGCTGCACGTACTGGAATATTGGCTTTAATCAGACCCGTAATAACGTCTACGGAAGGACGTTGAGTCGCTAACATTAAATGAATACCAGCCGCACGAGATTTCTGTGCCAAGCGGGTAATGAGCTCTTCAGCTTGTTTACCAACTTGCATAATCATATCGGCAAATTCGTCAGCAACAATAACAATCATTGGCAAGGTTTTAATCTTGGGAGCTTTGTCGATACCGACACTATCATTAGGACGCCATAAAGGATCAAGCATAGGTCTACCGGCTTGTTCAGCAGCGATAACTTTTTTGTTAAACTCACTTAATTTACGTACCTTTAGCAAGCTCATTAACTGATAACGGCGTTCCATTTCTGCCACACACCAAGCTAAGCTACTAGCTGCTTCATTCATATCGGTGACAACTGGGGTTAACAAATGAGGAATATCATTATAGTTAGCAAGTTCTAACTGCTTTGGATCAATCAAAATTAGACGCAGCTCAGAAGGCTTGTATTTTAATAACATAGATAGCAACATAGCGTTAACCAATACTGATTTACCAGAGCCGGTAGTACCGGCTACTAACATATGTGGTGCGCGGGCCAAATCGGTAATAATGGGTTTGCCGCCGATATCTTTACCCATCGCCATACTGATTTGCGCTTTTGGATTTTTATAATCTTCTGTCTGTAGCAGTTCAACTAATCGTACCATTTCTCTTTTTTTATTAGGTACTTCAATACCAATATAAGGCTTGCCTGGAATAACCTCGACCACACGCAAAGAGGCCATAGATAGCGAGCGTGCCAAGTCTCTTGAGATACCTGTGACCTTGCTCGCTTTTATACCCGGTGCTAAAGCCACTTCAAAGCGTGTAACCACAGGACCTGGAATAGCGTTTACTACCTCAGCTTTAACATTAAACTCTTGTAGTTTAATTTCTAATAATTCAGAAAGCTGCTCTAGTTCCGCTTGATTATAACTGGGTTTACGGTCAGGATCTGGCTTATCTAAGATTGATAGCTCAGGAATTGGCGACAAGGCTTCGCGATACTTGGCAGTTTGCATAGCACGACTGCTAGTAGCAAAGGCTGAGTCATCATGAATTTCAGGAAGACTAATATCTTCCGCTTCATCTTCGTCTAAGTCAGGCATCATATCTTCAATATGATTGCTTGCATCACCTTCAGGCGTAGCGAAACGTATAGTAGGTATTACTCGTTCTGAGCGACTCTCATCATCAATTTGTTCATGAGGCTTTTTTGGATTTGAAGGCGGTGTATTGGTCGGCGTTAAATCTAAATTTTCCTCAAATTCGGCTTCATGATTGGCTTCAAAAGCTTTGAAAGTCTCCTCTGGCTGGTGGCCATCATAGCTATTTTGCTCCCACTCATCTTCAGTGTCCAAAGATAAAGTTTCGGCTAATTCATCTTCCAACGGTTCCGATTCTTGATATTCTGCAATTTGAGGGTTTAACTTTTTAGAAATAGTTAATCCATCTTCTAGCGCTACAGATAAATCCTGTATGGGAGTAGTTGGCTTATCGCCAAAATTTAAGCCGTCATCGGCCTGATCATTGCTGTCCAATTTTGTATTAGTTTCAATAACCACTGTCTCATAGGAAGGCTTAATTGTTGTATCAATAGGGTTTGCAACCGCAATTGGTAACGCCTCTTCATCAAGCAGTTCGTTGATAACACTCTGATCATTCCAAGCAAAACTAGGTTCTTGCTTTTTTACCATTGTTTCAGACTGCTGAGCCGTTTTGTTTTGACTGTCTTTTTCCGCCTGTTTTTGTAGAGCTTCTTGCTCACGTAATGCTAAGATACTTTCGGTGAGTCCTGAATTAACTAAGAAATCATCTAAGACATTGCTCAATGCCGGATCAGGCTTTTGAGCAGAAACCGCTGCCAAGTTATCTTGCTCATCATCCTGTCCCTCTAAGCTTTCCGGTAACTGCAATTTTAACTGTTGCAGTAGCGGCGATTCAGTACTGCCCTTCTCTTTTTCGTCAACATCACTGTCTGTAGCCATAGCATCATTTTGTGAAGCTTTCAAGTAATCTTCAGTTTCTTCAAGAGTTGAGGCATCACGCTGTATACCACTTCCAAGCCACGATAAGCTAAATACTTCTTTAAAGACTCGCTTCCAATGGATATTAAAGCCAAACGTAGCAGTAAGAATGCTAAATAGTAATAAAAATGCAGCCGCCCCATATATAGTCAAAAGGCTAGCCAAACGAGTGGCGACTTCTGCCCCCAATATGCCGCCATACCGAGCCCCATTATCAGATATCAAATCTAAAACTTGAGGAATAACCGCAGCGACACCACAACTTGCCAGCACCAAAAACACATAAGCAATGGCTCTTAGCGGACCAAAAGGTTGGTCGCGATACCACCACATACAAATTGCCTCATAGGCTAGAAATACCATTATCCACCAAGCCGACCAGCCTAAAAAGGTATATAACAAATCAGACAGCCATGCGCCGACAGAACCACCCATGTTGCTAATCTGTCCCATATCACTACTAATACGTGACCAACTTGGATCGTTGGGGGTATAAGTAACCAAAATAACGAACAAGAATGCAGACAAAAGCACGGCAAGTAAGGTGAAAACGATTTTTTTAAGCGTATAAAGGTGTTGTGCCGTTAACATTTATTTATCCCAACATTTGAATCTTAACAATAGACAATAAAAACTTTTATCGACAATAAACGGTTTGCTGATCCTAATATTATAAGCAATAAGTGATTATAAGTAGTAATACCTGTTGCTGAATTAGCAAGGTTTAAGGAGGTGTGTTTAAACAGAGAATGATAATGAAAAGACGTTCTTAGTTTTTGAGCACCGAACCATTTACTAAAATGGTTAGCCTTGCATGAATAATCCCCTATAATAGCAAATTACGCTACGTTTTCGGGTATTAGCTGGCTTATTTATCATATAAATAAACATGATAACTTAAACTCATTTGCTATTGTAAACAAATACCCCCATTCTTAGAAATACAGACATCTATAAGAGGTTTTTATAACCTTTTAAAGGACACAATTTTATAACGCTATCCATAACAATTAAGGAAACTCAATGACTCAAGAGAACGCTGCTCCACGCCACGAAAAACTCATTATTTTAGGATCAGGCCCAGCCGGTTACTCAGCCGCTGTCTATGCTGCGCGTGCAAACTTAAACCCTGTAATTATTTCCGGTTTACAAATGGGCGGTCAATTAACCACCACCACTGAAGTTGATAACTGGCCAGGTGATGCCCACGGATTGACTGGTCCTGACTTAATGATACGCATGAAAGAACATGCCGAACGTTTTGGCACAGAAATTGTGAATGACCATATAAATTCAGTAATACTAACCGAACGTCCTTTTAGACTTGAAGGCAATGCAGGTAGCTATACATGTGATGCCTTAATCATCGCTACCGGTGCTTCAGCACAATATTTGGGTATTGAGTCAGAGACTAAGTATAAAGGTTTAGGCGTGTCAGCTTGTGCGACCTGCGATGGTTTCTTTTATAAGAACCAAAAGGTGGCGGTTATCGGTGGCGGTAACACAGCTGTTGAAGAAGCATTATATTTATCCAATATTGCCAAAGAAGTTGTTTTGGTACATCGCCGCGATAGCTTGCGTTCAGAAAAAATCTTGCAAGATAAACTTCTTGAAAAAGCAAAAAATGGCAACGTCACTATCGAATGGAACCATCAAGTAAAAGAAGTAATTGGTGATGACATGGGCGTTAATGGCATTGTTATTGAGTCGACTAAAAATGGCAGCACCAAACATCTTGATGTAATGGGCATGTTTGTGGCCATTGGTCATAAGCCAAATACCGATATCTTTGCCGACCAATTAGAGATGAAAGATGGCTACATTGTAGTAAATAGTGGTTTACAAGGTAGGGCGACCCAGACTAGCATTGAAGGTGTATTTGCTGCAGGTGATGTGGCAGACCATGTTTACCGTCAAGCTATTACATCGGCAGGTACTGGGTGTATGGCAGCGTTAGATGCTGAAAAATATCTAGACTCTATTGGCGAAGCCAAAGCCACTGATCATACCTATGCTTCTACTTTAACAGCAGATGATGAAGCTTAAGGCTTGTATCAATTAATATTTTAGCTTTGACTCAATCGATTAAATAAGGGTGCTAATCAAGTTCTGATTGGCATCTTTTTTTTAACTAAAATAAAGCGAGTTATTGCCTATGTCTGTGCAATTGATATACTTAATTTTCTCTAAGCGTATAATGCTTTATAAAATACTAAGTTATTAGGTCAAATTCACTTTTTAGGCAGGGGAAACTTTGTGACTTCAGACAATCAAAGCAGTTTCGATCCCCCTTTTCAAAGTATACAAAATTGGCAAGCTACTGCGCCTTTATTCGACTGTAACTATATATTCCCAGAACCCTGTGTCGCTGATCCTAAAGGTTTAGGCTTGATTGCAATAGGGGCTGATTTATCTCCGCAAACGCTTTTATGTGCATATTCTCAAGGACTATTTCCATGGTTTAATGAAGATGAGCCAATTGCTTGGTGGTCACCTGAACCACGATGTGTGCTCAAACCCACTTATTTTATACCTAGTAGATCTTTAAAGCGTTTGGCCAAATCTAGCACTTGGCACTGGAGTGTTAATAATGCTTTTGAAGAGGTTATCCATGCGTGCAGCCTACCCCGTAGCTATACTGAAGACACTTGGATTCATGATGAGATGATACAAGCCTACATTGATCTTCATGAGCTTGGCTATGCTCATAGCTTTGAAGTATGGGACGATAAAACGTTAATAGGCGGGCTATATGGCTTAAAAATAGGTCAAATTTATTTTGGCGAATCTATGTTTCATCGACAAAGCAATGCTTCTAAAGTAGCGTTTTGGGCATTGAATAATTTTTGTCAGCATACCCAAGTCCAACTTATAGACTGTCAATTACCTAATCCACACTTGAAAAGCTTAGGGGCTGGAAGTATACCTAGAGAAACATTTTTATTAATACTAAAGGACTTGGTTGCTCAAAAGAGTAAAAATTGGTGTGACTTTTCAAGCTATAAATATCAAGTCAATCAGTTGCCGAAGACCCTAATCCCTTAGACCATAATCCCTTAGACCATAATCCCTTAGACCATAATCCCTTA
>NZ_JAGLBC010000011.1:0-4041 GCF_018260395.1 Psychrobacter sp. | reverse complement strand
TAATCCCTTAGACCATAATCCCTTAGACCATAATCCCTTAGACCATAATCCCTTAAACCATAATCACTTAGACCATAATCCCTCAGACCATAATCCCTTAAACAATAGTTGCGTTTCATAGTTCAGCCACTAAATTTTATGGCTGTACTTACAACATTACGTTAAACTGATCATATCCACAGTTTCACCTAAGACCACTTTCCAATTTAAGGACTAAGTTAGATGCATCTTTATGCAGACAATGATGTAAACCGTTCTGACATCGTAACCCAAGAAAATATAGAAGTTGAAGACAGCTTTCATATCTCTGCTCCTAGCTTATGTAGTTACCTACCAAATCAAGTATCCCAGCTTACCTTCATACTTCTAGATGCGCAGCAAAGTATTGACCCAAAGCTGTACACTCACTTATGTACCGAAGGTTTTAGACGCAGTGGTAATGCTTTTTATAAGCCTAATTGCCATTATTGTGTTCAGTGCATTTCTAGTCGCGTTGTGGTGAATGATTTTGTTCTATCAAGACGCTATCGCAAGGTGCTAAATCGCAATAATGAGGTAAGTATTGGATTTATTCCTGCTATCCAAGCCACAAAAGAGCATTATGCGTTATATCAAAAATATATTCATGAGCGTCACGCAGACGGCGATATGTATCCGCCAAGTTTACATACCTTTGAACAATTTTTGGTTGAAAGCCCTGCTAAAACTCAGTTTATGGAAGTTAGAGAAGCGAATAATAGACTTATAGCAGTCGCAGTTACAGACTCTCTATGCGATGGGCTATCAAGTATTTATACTTTTTTTGATCCAGATCCTAGTTATCACTCTCGGAGCCTAGGGGTATTTTGTATCTTAAGCCAAATTGAAACCGCCAAACAATTAGGCTTAGATTATGTATATTTAGGTTTTTGGATTCCCAGTGTAAAGAAGATGAGTTATAAAACTGATTACGCCCCTATTGAGCTATTGATAAATAACCATTGGACATATTTTGAACAAATACCTGACACTGAGGAGGTTTTAAACCTATTAAACCTAGCTGAAGTAAAATTAGTGCTATAAAAACATTCAAAATTAAGAATCTTTGTATAAATAAAAGCTTATTTAAGCTCATACTGCATGATTAAAGCATTGCACTTACTGTCAGTATCTTTTTGGCTTGAATAGTAGTCTTTACGAATATAGATAGTTCCAAATCCTAACTTTTGATAGAGGTTAATAGCCTTGATGTTATCCTCTCTAACTTCCAATAAAATCTTCTCTAAGCCTTTATTTGTCATAGAATCAATTAACAGTATTAATAACTGCTGAGCATATCCTCGACGCTGAAAGTCAGGATGAGTACCAATTCTTAAAACTTCTGCCACTTCGTATACTTTGCTAAAGAGGCAATAAGCAACCATACTAAAATTGTTCTCATTTGAAATTGCACCATAGCCATTATAATCAGCCTGTTTGTATGCTTCAGCCACTTTACATTCTTCAGGTTTTAAGCTTTCAGATGATTCAAGTGCCATGATACCCCAACACTCATAGATATCCTGACTTAGCATCCCAAATAGAGTTTTAGCGTCCCAGCAATCTAAGGGTTGAACTATACGTTCGATATTAGCTATCTGTTGAACTAGACTTGCGTCATAACTCGCATCAGTTACAACACATATAAAGGGGTTTTTATGATTTTTCATCATATATCCTAGATAAAAATAGGCGATAGATTAAATTGTTAAACCGTATAAACTTTAAATCAAGATCTAAGATAATAGTTATTTATTCATAAAAATAGAAATCATAAAAAGAGAAACCATAAAAAAGCCCCCAAACAAAACGTTGAAGGCTTCTCTTCTACTTACTTAAATAGCAACTGGTAATACTAGATTATAGCTTGCTAGTTAACTCAGGAAGTACTGTGAACAAATCACCTTCTAGAAAGTAATCTGCTACGTTTGCAATCGGAGCTTCTGGATCACTATTAATAGCTACGATCACTTTAGAGTCTTTCATACCTGCTAAATGCTGGATAGCTCCAGAGATACCGGCTGCAATATATAATGTCGGGGCAACAATTTTACCAGTTTGACCAACTTGCATATCGTTTGGTACGTAGCCTGCATCAACTGCAGCACGTGAAGCACCAATCGCTGCGCCTAACTTATCTGCTAGTGGCTCAATATACTTAGTGAAATTTTCACCATTTGCTAAAGCACGACCACCTGATACTACAATCTCAGCAGACGTTAGCTCTGGACGGTCTGAAGTTGCAAGCTCTTCACTTACAAAGGTAGACTTACCAGCATCTTGTACATCATCTAGTTTTTCCATAGTAGCTGAACCGCCCTCGGCAGCAGCAGCATCAAAACCTGTAGCACGTACTGTTAATAAAACTTTCTCTTCAGAGGTTTTAACAGTAGCTATGGCGTTACCAGCATAGATAGTACGCTCAAAAGTATTGCTATCGATTACTTTAATAATGTCAGAGATCATACTAACATCTAATAAAGCAGCCACACGCGGCATAACATTCTTACCATTAGAGGTAGAAGGCGCAATAATATGACTATAATTGCCTGCTAAATCATTGATAAGCAGTGCAACGTTTTCTGCTAGTTGATGACCATACGCTGCATTATCAACACAAATTACTTTACTTACGCCAACAACTTTCGTAGCTTGCTGAGCAACAGGCTCACAGCCTGTTCCCGCTACCAATACATGTACTTCTCCACCTAACTGCGATGCAGCTGTAATAGTACTCAAAGTTGCTTTCTTTAACTCGGCGTTATCATGTTCTGCATATACTAAAACTGCCATGAGATTATCCTTTAATCTAATATTATGGATGAATAGAGCTCTTGATGGTTTGGGACCTATAAGCCACTCTATTCAAATAAATGTTGTCTAATAATTGAGTCGAAATAAATTACTTTTTAAATAAAAGGTCACAACTTAAATGACATGCGCTTCATTTCTAAGCTTATCAATTAGCTCATCCACAGAAGCAACTTTAATACCGGCAGCACGCTCTGGTGGTGGAGTTACTTTAAGTATTTGCTGCTTCGACGTCATATCAACACCAAAGTCTGCTGGTGTTTTTTCATCTAGTGGCTTTTTCTTAGCTTTCATGATATTAGGTAATTTGGCATAACGTGGTTCATTTAAGCGCAAATCAGTCGTAATCACTGCAGGAAGGCTTAGGGCAACCGTTTCAAGTCCACCGTCAACTTCACGAGTTACATTTACTTTACCACCTTCAACTTTAACTTCTGAAGCAAAAGTACCCTGACCAATACCCATTAAGGCAGCTAACATTTGCCCTGTTTGGTTATTGTCATCATCAATCGCGATTTTACCCATTAGAATAATTTCGGCACTTTCTTGTTCAGCAATACCTTTTAAAATTTTAGCTACTTGTAAAGGATAAGCTTTTTCATCAGTCTGAACTAAGATACCACGATCAGCACCTAGTGCTAAAGCGGCACGAATTTGTTCTTGTGCTTCTTTAGGACCAATAGATGCAACGATTACTTCATCTACAATACCAGCTTCTTTTAAACGTACTGCTTCTTCAACAGCAATTTCACAAAATGGGTTGATTGACATTTTAGTATTACTAAGATCAACGCCAGAATTATCTGCTTTAACGCGAACTTTTACGTTATAGTCAATCACACGCTTAACAGCAACTAATGCTTTCATACGTTCCTCGTTTATTAATGTTATGAGTAATTAAAATTACGTCTTTAAATTGAGTGCAATATATATCTTATCTTACACTAAAAATTAATTCTTATACATCTTAGCCAATAAGGTAGCCAATATATATAACAATTTGTAGGTTTTAATTAACAGAATTTCTTCAGTTAATCACCTAGTAATAAGTCATTTATGCTACTAAAGCTTATTTAATTTTAACTAACCTTTTTTTTGGTTTTGGATCAATATAAATAAACATTTATTATCAAAAGACATTATATTGCGTGACGCGTCTAATAAGGTCAAGCCATTGCCGTGAATAAAGGGTCATAAATTTTTTATTTAATA
>NZ_JAGLBC010000109.1:5329-8088 GCF_018260395.1 Psychrobacter sp. | reverse complement strand
CGTTTATTTAAAATGTAAAAAACGCGTTACCATAATGGTAACACGTTTGATTTTTGGAACCGTTTTTAGTTAGTAAGCGACTTAAAAACTTAGCTTTAATTTCAAGCTGTCTTAAACAGCACTGCGCTTTTCATCTTCAGCTTCACTACGCTCTAACATAGCATTTATAGGTTTTGACAAGGCTAATAGTATCAGAGCTGTTACTACTAAGAAAATAGCCATCGTGGTAAATAAACCAGGTAAACCGTCAATCGTATCGGCTGAGACATGACCGCCAAAGAAAGCTGCCACTAAGTTACCCAGTGCATATGAGGTAAAGAACAGCCCCATCATTTGACCTTGCATGCCCTTTGGCGCAAGTTTGGTCATTGAAGACAAACCTACCGGACTTAATGCCAACTCTCCAAGAGTTAGTAATAATAAACTACCGGTTAACCAAAGCGGCGACACTAATGTACCTGGATTACCCACGACCTGCTTGGCAGCCAAAATCATGACACCAAAACCTACTGCAGCCAGTAACATACCCATGGCAAACTTTGTCATACTATTTGGCTCTAGATTTCGCTCGCCCAGTTTTACCCAAATGATACTGACAATCGGCGCTAGCATAAGAATAAATATAGGGTTTAATGACTGAAACCAAATGCTTGGAACGGTAAAGCCCATCACGTTAAGATCAGTATAACGATCTGCAAATAAGTTAAACGAAGTGGGTTGTTGCTCAAAACTTGACCAGAACAAAGTTGAACCGATAATCAATAAAAAACATATGAGTAAACGGATTTTGTCCGACTTATCAAACTTTGGCGAGATGAACATCACTAAAAAGTACAATATCACCATGCCCGCAATGGTATAGGTCATATACTCGGCCACTATACTCGGGTTAAAGGGCATGATACCGGTAGCAATAAGTGCGATAAGCGCAACAAGGCCTACCATAAATATGCTGACCCAACGTCCAATATTATTATACTTGCTACTGGGGCGCTCCCATTCAGCGGTAATGCCCTTAGCACGTGCATAGCGAGCCAAGTTTTTGCGCGCGGCAAAACGATAAACGAGTAAGGAAATCAGCATCCCTATACCGCCAACCCCAAACCCGACATGCCACATTTGTTTTTCTTGAAAGATACCAACAATAAGGGCTGCAAACAGCGCACCAATATTGATACCCATATAAAATAAAGTAAAACCCCCATCTCGTCTTGCGTCCCCATCAGCGTATAAAGCGCCTACCATCACTGAGATACAGGTCTTGAATAACCCAACACCAAGTACAATGCATATTAGTCCTATAAAGAACATCGACATGCCTAAAAAGGTAGATAAGGCAATGCAAAGGTGTCCCAGAGCGATGATAATACTACCCCACCACAGAGCTCGCTCCTGACCCAACCAATTATCGGCAAGCCAGCCGCCTGGTACAGCTGCTAGGTACAAAAAGCCCCCGAATATACCATAGATAGCCGAAGCGGTGACATCGTCAAAGCCAAAACCGCCTTCACTAACCGCAGCCACCATAAACAACATTAATAAAGGGCGAATACTATAATAAGAAAAACGCTCCCACATTTCAGTAAAGAATAAAGATCGTAATGGCTGAGGGTGCCCCATAAAGCCATTGTCTATCGCTTGTAATTCAGCAGAAAACCTATCTCGTTTTGAATCTACACTACTCATAGCCTCAATTCCTTAGTTATATTACCGCTAAAGTTATATGACCGCTAGCACCTCTGCTATGAACTGATTAATAAGTTGTATCATCTTTACAAGCTCATAATTTATACAGTCATTGGCACAAGCCGTTACATTTGGTCATAGTCTTTATAAAATTCAGGTAAAGGATACCTTCTAATCTTTAAGTCCTGTTTCATTTAAAAACTGAGTATTGTTTCATGGGATGAATAAGCATTAAAGAAACAATTGGTAAAAATGCACAAAAAAACCCACTCTATCTTTTAGATAAAGCGGGATTAATAGTCTAAGATCCACTAGTAATGACAGTAATGAATTGCTATAAAACTATTTTCTTGGGGTAGCTAAAAATTATTTAATTCAAAACTACCACATTAAAACACTTAATAAAGCCAAGACTATTTAGCAGCATCAGCAGTTGGCTTAGCGGCATCTGTAGACTGGCTAGTATTACCAGTGTCTGCACGCTTCGCTTCGTCCGCTGCTACGTCTGTAGCCGTGGATTGAGAAGCAGTGGCATCCGATGACGCTTCAGGCGTTGCAGACGCCTCAGTAGCAGTAGGTGTCCCCATCGTCGCTGACTTACCTTCTAATGCTGCTGGCGTTGCGTCGCGTGCTGTAGCATCAGTTGTTGGTGCTTCTGATACTGTTGCGTCAGTTGCTGGTGCCTCTGTTGCAGCAGCAGGCTCTGTAGCTACAGGTTTAGCAGCCACATCCTTAGTCGGTTCTGCAACCACAGCTTCAGTTACTACATGATTACCTGCAGGGCGTAAAAACGCTGAGATACCAATAAGAAGTACAATAGCCAAAAACGCAGCAATACCTACTAGAGCGTAGGCCAATTCTTTCTTCGGTTTATTTTGGCTTGCATCTGCCATAGGTCACCTATCTGTATATTTGATAAAGATTTAAGAGGAGTGTGTCCTCTGCTATATAGTATTTGTGTCAGATAGTAGATTTCTACGTATCCTTTAATAACTCAGCTTCAGTACTATATTATTTAAGTACTATATTATTTAAGTACTATATTATTTAAGTACTATATTATTTAAGTACTA
>NZ_JAGLBC010000109.1:0-5229 GCF_018260395.1 Psychrobacter sp. | reverse complement strand
AGTACTATATTATTTAAGTACTATATTATTTAAGTACTATATTATTT
The DNA here is from genome assembly GCF_018260395.1 of Psychrobacter sp. Taxonomy (GTDB): domain Bacteria; phylum Pseudomonadota; class Gammaproteobacteria; order Pseudomonadales; family Moraxellaceae; genus Psychrobacter. Next base: position 5,182 of record NZ_JAGLBC010000109.1, on the reverse strand, counting down.
AAGTACTATATTATTTCAGCACTATACCAACTCAGCACTATCATAGTCAGAAGCGTTCACGTATCTTGCTATTATATCGCAATTTGCAATCTTTTGTGAAAACGCCATGACCAATTTGTGGATTAGCAGTACATTTTTATTTAATTAGGTTTATGAAAGCCGTTTTTGTTATTAATTTAACGCTTATATGTTCCTTTGCCGACATAGCTTAGCAATAGCATTAAGGCTATTATTATCAATATCGGATAATTACCAAAGCGGACATAAGGGGTAGTGCCAATACGAGACTGCACCTCGCCACGTAATACGGTGCGCTCAAATTGTGGTGCTCGAGCCACGATTTTACCAGTATGGTCAATAATCGCAGTAACTCCCGTATTGGTAGCTCGCATAAACCATCGCCCTGTTTCTAAAGAGCGCATTTGTACCATTTGCAGATGCTGAAAAGGACCGGCTGATGTACCAAACCAAGCGTCATTGGAAATAGTTAATAAAAAGTCGGTATCCTTAGCATTACGGCGAGTGGTATCTGGATAAGCCACTTCATAACACACCGCTGATCCAAGCTTATGTCCTCTAACTTGTAATGGCGATTGATTGGCAGGTCCGCGGCTATAGTTTAAAATCTCATCACTGCCAGCCAGTCCAGGAAACAAATCTAGCGCCCCTTGGAATGGAATATATTCCCCAAAAGGCACTAGGTTTTGCTTTTTATATAAGCCTTCTGCTTGCGCCCCTAAGGCAATGACACTATTATAAAATGGCGCATAGGCTTGAGTCTTAGGATCAAAAGCTGCCTCATCTTTATAAGGAATACCAGTCAACCACGTGGTATTTGTTTCTTTTGCTACCTTAACAACTTCGGTAATAAATGGCCAAGCTTCGGTCTGAAACATAGGGATAGATGATTCTGGCCAAATGACCATATCTTGACCCCATTCAGTGCTGCTAAGTTTGCCATAAATCTCAAGAGTTTTATAACGGTACTCCGTTAACCATTTTAAATCTTGAGGGATATTTCCCTGAATTAAAGATACTTTTAGATTTTTAGTATTTGGTTTGGGCTGGGTCCAAGCTGGATTAAGTAACCAAAGCCCAATACTCATTGCCAAAAATAAACCACTAATTACCAAATAGCCAGCCCGTTTGCGAAATGCTTCAACCAAACTTGCCGATAATAAAACCGCCACGAATGAGACTGCAAATACACCTGCCACAGGCGCTAAAGAGGACAACCAATACTGCTCAGTAAAAGCATAGCCTACAAATAGCCAAGGAAAACCGGTCAATAACCAAGTTTTCATCCACTCTTGCAATACCCAAAGGGCGGCGAACGCTAACGGCTGCTTGCCAACAAAGCGATTGAAAAGCACTGCCATAAACGCTTGAAATAAGCCCATACCCAGTCCCATCACCGCAATGGCGAGTAAAGCCAAAGGCATAGCAATGTCTCCATAATCATGGATAGAGGTATACAACCAAAAAGCCCCTACACACCATAGCCCCATACCGTAAGCTTCACCAATAATAAAAGCACGTTTATTACTCATAGGGGCTAACAATAAAGCATATAATAAGGCGGGCGAAATTAGGGCAATAATCCAGTAACCATACGGGGCTAGCGATAGCATAAACATAGCCCCTGCCAACCATGCCACAATAACGGCAATACCAATCGGTAATGACGATGCTTGTTGTTCGTTATAAGTCTGATTTAATCGATCTACGACATGTTGGTTTGAGACTCTCATGACGGCTCCGTTACTGATCACTTAAGGGCTTTAATCAAAAACCTGCCTAGCAAATAATGCCAGCAGGCTTATATATAGGCGAATCTGCTTGAGACAACAAAACAACCATAAGCTGCCTATCGCGGTAGAATAATATTGAGTTAAGGTAAGTTTATAGGCTCATTTGCTAAATCAACAACGGTTAAGACGCCATAAATCTTGGTCACAGTATGCGTATCATAACAGCCTAGACTGCAAAAATGTTAACCCTAGTAACAGATAACCAATAAGCGCTGATACCCCTAAGCATTATGCTCTATAATCATTTAATAACTTTTTGAAATATTGTATTTTTTTATAGGTCATAGTTTGACCTTTAATCATACTTTTAACAACATATAAGCGAATAAAGAGGCTAATTATGCCGATGTCATCTCCTATCAATATTGAAAACAACCCAAGCTTTGCCTCAGGGGCCACTGCTGTAGACTTACCGGTCCATGTCTTAGCTGGTGTGGGAAGTAAAATTGAGGGACAGCTTGAACAGCTTAGCATTAAGCGCTTATTTGATTTACTTCTGCATCTGCCTCGTGATTATGAAGACCGCAGTCGCTTAATTAATATAGACGACTTACAAGACGGTCAATCTGCCTTGGTAGAGGGACAAGTGACCTATGTAGATAACAACCGCGGTGGCATGACTGTGGTGCTAGAAAATGCGACTGGCGCTTTGCAACTAAGGTTTTTCAAAGTTTACGCCGGATTGGTGCAAACCATGACCTTGGGCACACAATTAAGAGTGTTCGGTGAGGTTAAGATCAATCGCTATGGCGTTCAAATGGCGCACCCTGAGTATATGGTAGTACCGCCTGGTGCTCCAGTAATTAATACTGGGTTACAGCCTATCTATCCCACGGTAAAGGGCTTACATCAAAATAAACTACGTACTTTGCTAAAGCTTGCACTACAAACGGTCTATCAACAAGGCTTGCCGCTAAGTGTATTTAATAGCTCAGACTGGGAAGCGGTGAATCACTTGCCAGCGCCGCTACCAAAAAATTCCTATGGCTTACCCATATCGTCCCCTACCCCTACTCAGCAACAAAAGACCCCCGCTAGCCGCTCATTAGCCCCAAGTTGGCAAAATCTAACTTTATTTGAAGCGTTAACTTTAATTCATACGCCGCCCATGCACACCGATATCGGCTTACAAGTGGCACAACTTGAGCAATTAAAAGAACGGGTGCATCCAGCTTGTCAGCGCCTAATTGTCGAAGAGCTGACCGCCCATCAGCTAAGTATGCTGTATCGCCGCATACAGTTACATCAGCATAAGGCGCCCAAGTGTGACAAGCGTAGTCCTTTAGCCGATAAGCTACTGGCAAATCTACCATTTAGTTTGACCAATGCACAAAATCGAGTGATTCATGAGATCACCAGTGACATGGCTACCTCTATTCCGATGCTACGCTTGGTACAAGGCGATGTCGGTGCGGGTAAGACCTTAGTGGCTGCCTTGGCGGCTTGTTACGCTTTAGACAGTGGTTGGCAGGTAGCCGTAATGGCACCTACCGAAATCTTAGCTGAGCAACATCTGATTAACTTTAAAGCTTGGTTTGAGCCCTTAGGTATTGGTGTCGGTTGGCTCGCAGGTAAGCAAACCGCCAAACAGCGCCGTGAAGCTTTACAAGCCGTAGCCGAAAATGAAGTACAAGTAGTCATAGGCACTCACGCCCTATTCCAAGAGGCGGTAGTGTTTGCCAAACTTGGACTGGCCATTATTGATGAGCAACACCGTTTTGGGGTTGAGCAGCGCATGGCCTTGACTGATAAAGGCGTAGCAGACAGCACCCCGCATCAGCTCATTATGACCGCAACCCCCATTCCGCGTACGCTGGCAATGAGTGCTTATGGCGATATGGACACTTCTATTATTGATGAACTACCCCCTGGTCGTACCCCAATTACCACGGTGACGATTGATCGCAATCGCCGTGACGAGGTGATTGAGCGTATTGCCGCCAACTGCAAAGAGGGCAAACAAGCGTACTGGGTCTGCTCTTTGGTTGAAGACTCCAGCACACTTAATGCTCAAGCTGCTGAAGCCACGTTTGCCGATCTAAGCGCACGATTGGACATCCGCATTGGCATGGTGCATGGCAAAATGAAGTCCAAAGACAAACAGGAAATCATGGCCGCTTTTAAAAATGCCGAATTGGATTTATTGGTCGCCACGACCGTGATTGAGGTAGGCGTTGATGTACCAAATGCCTCTTTAATGGTGATTGAAAATGCTGAACGTTTGGGTTTATCGCAGCTCCATCAGCTACGTGGTCGTGTCGGTCGTGGCTCGACCAAAAGCTTTTGTGTGCTGCTATATCAGACGCCTTTGTCTGAAACGGGAATTGAGCGTTTGAATGTATTGCGTGACAGTAATGATGGCTTTGTGATTGCCCAAAAAGACCTACAACTACGTGGGCCCGGCGAGTTATTGGGTAAACGTCAAACCGGTAATGTGGGCTATTACGTGTCTGATCTTAGCCGTGATGAAAACTTACTGATGATCGCCAGCCATTTGGCTAAACGTTTAATTAATGATGATACGCGTAAAACTGAGGTCACCCAATTAATTCATCGCTGGATGCCTGAGGCGAGTAAATATACCAATGTTTAAGTTTTGGCTGAGTCATCCATTTTTACGTCTTTACGATCGCTATTCTCAAAACCATTATGTATAACTGGTGATATACGTTAGAATGTCTAACTAAACACTTAATTGGCCACTATTATCTAGCTAAGCATTATGTAGCAATGTGGTCAATCCACAATAAAGGAAGAAAGCATAATGAATATGAATGATATTTTAGGCGGTAATAAAGGTGATGACAACGCTGAAGGCAATGGTCTTTCAGGTTTAATGGATATCGCCAAAGACTTTGATATGGCGGATATTGAAAAGTATAAAAACATGTCAAAAGAAGAATTGCTAGAAGAAGTTAAAAACTCTGAGCACAGCGCCAAAGTGGTTGAATTTATAAAAGGGTTAATCGCTAGCAAATAAATTTAAAATGCGTCTTATTATTTACAAGACTTAAATATAAGACTTAAAGCTTAAATTTACGCATAAATCAGACAGGTAATCCTATCTTTTTTATGCGTTTTTTTATGAATGTTGAATATCGATTTATCTTTTCTAGAGGTCATTTATTTTAGAGGCTTTTATTTTAAGGGCTATTTAGTAGGTTTCCATTTATAAAGTGCTTAATAGTAATATTCGCATTAGATTTTCAGCGAATTTACCGAAGCTTTGATCATGAATGCAAGATAAACATATAACTGGCAATCATTGTCATACCTTACAATTTATTATTTAAAAATAGTATAGCTTTAACTTAGCACAGGGCAAACGCACACTTTTTTAAAAAGAAGTGCGAAAAAGGAGCAAATCGAAT
>NZ_JAGLBC010000108.1 GCF_018260395.1 Psychrobacter sp. | reverse complement strand
CCTGTTACCGCCGTGAAAGGGCAGTGTCCTAGGCCTCTAGACGAACGGGACACAGACTACCTCGACCGCTTTCACCGTTAATGTCGAAGTGGTGCGTATTCTAATGGGGTTCGAGTAATGTGTCAAGCATTTTTACCGAATATTTTAATGTTTTTTATTTGGTCTATCTTTTAACAAACAATGCGGATAAATAATTGGTCTATCACTCATTAAACAGTGTTGATTCACCACTTTACGTTTTAAATGATGCCTTATCCACAATGAAGTTATCATGCTAATTGCCAAGGCAAAAAGTATGTAACCGATAATGGTTCCCCAGATCATATGAGTAGGTTGCATGAGCTTCTCCTTAAGCGACTACCTATCTTACTCTACTCCTGATTGATCAATTGTTATGTTATCTTCAAGTAAAGCAACTGTCAGCATAGGGTAACTATTTAAGATATGACAAAAAAGTTCAGCAGTTTTTTGAGTGTCATAAAGTGCTGAATGGGCTTCAGCACCACTAAAGTCAATGCCAGCTGCTTTACAAGCTCTGGCTAATACAGTTTGGCCAAAGGCTAAAGCAGAAAGAGTGACCGTGTCCAATACAGAGAATTGGTGAAAAGGGTTATGGTTTTTGCTATTGGTGCGCTCAATTGCTGCATTTAAAAAAGACAAGTCGAAGTGGGCATTATGACCTACCAAGATACATTTCACACAGTTGTTATCCTTGCGGACAGCATTTAATTCTTTAAAAATACGACGTATGGCCGGCTTTTCTTCTTCAGCAATTGCCTTACGTAAAGGATTATTAGGATCAATACCAGTAAAGTCTAAAGCACGTTGTTCAAGATTAGCGCCTTCAAATGGCATTAAATGAGCATTTAACGCCTCACCTAATATGAATTTTCCTTGTTCATCCATAATGATTGGAATACAAGCCAGCTCTAATAATGCATCGGTTTTGGCATCAAAGCCTGCAGTTTCAACATCGACGACTACTGGTAAGAACTTACGAAATCGCTCAACCATTTTTGTTACAGGCTCTTTTGCAAAGCCATTGCTATTAATAGTAGGTTGTTCATTAGCAACATCCAAGTTATTTTCATTCGATGAGGTATTGGCGCAGACTCTAGGTTCGCCATTGTCTGAGTTTTTTAAATCTTCGGTTGCTATTGAGTCAATTACTTTAGAGTGTGTCATAAATCAAAATCGCATATAAATAACAGTAGATGGATAGGCTTTTAAAATGCTTATCTGCTTTGAGCAAGCCTTTTTAAATGGCTTTTTTATCGTTAATTTTAAGACAATGTGCTACTTAAAGCTTATGACTCAAGCTTGATAGACCAAGGTAGAGTCTCACCCGCCATTAATGGTGTTAATGTCTCTTGCCCCAGATATGGATAACTGCTAGGTACCTGCATTGGCTCATTGACTAAGGTTATACGCTCATCGATAAGAGGTAAACCATAGAATTTAGCACCAAACTGGCTTGCAAAGCCTTCTAAACGATTAATTTTTCCAACACTATCAAACGCAGTAGCGTATAAGGGTAGGGCGATGGAAGCTGAGTAGCATCCTGCACAACCACACGCATTTTCTTTGGCATGGGTAGCATGTGGTGCAGAGTCTGTACCTAAGAAAAACTTGGGATTACCACTGGTAGCCACATCAAGCAGTACTTGTTGGTGCTGTTTGCGCTTTAAAATAGGCAAGCAGTAAAAATGAGGTTTAACTCCGCCTACCAGTAAATGATTTCGGTTAAATAATAAATGCTGTGGGGTAATGGTCGCTGCCACACGTTCATTTTGAGATAAAACAAAGTCAGCAGCATCACCGGTGGTAATATGCTCAACCACAATTTTTAATTCAGGAAACTGCGATACTAAGCTACTTAAGGTAGTATCAATAAACTGCTTTTCACGATCAAAAATATCAACATGAGAGTCGGTTACTTCACCATGGATGAGCAAAGGTAACTCGTATTTTTGCATCGCTGAGAATACTTCATGCCGACTTGCTAAATTAGTAACCCCATCTGCTGAGTTGGTAGTAGCGCCGGCAGGATATAATTTTACCGCTTGTACCACGCCAGATTGCGCCGCCAGTTTAATATCTTCTGCTGTTGTAGTATCTGTTAAATACAAGGTCATACGTGGATTAAAAGTGAGTTTATAACGATCATCTATATTCGCATGTTCTAGGGCTTGCATGATACGGTCACGGTAAGCTTGGGCTTCAATAGCAGTCTTAACCGGTGGCACTAAGTTAGGCATACAAATGACTCTATTAAAGCTTTGGGCCGCATGAGCTACGGTAGTGTTCAATGAGTTACCATCACGTAGATGAATATGCCAGTCATCTGGTCGTGCTAGAGTAATTTGTTTTGGTGTACTGTTATTGGTTTGAGCATTAGAAGGGGAGGTTTCGGTATCTGAAATTGATGCGGTATTAAGAATCATAACTAAAAGCCACTATTATTGATGTTATTAAACCATTGATGTTATAAAAATTTTAATGCTATTAAACTATTCATGCTATAAAACATGGGTGCCGAAACGATTAACTTATTATTGACTACTAGTCTTGTAATAATAACAGGTTTTGTAAATAAATTCGGATATACACTGTGTCAACGTGCACATTTTTTTAGAGGAATAACAAACAAACTAGTCCATTTGGTCTGATCAAAAGCAGTAATATACACTTGCTTGGGTTTAGTTGCTGCTATAAATAGTGTAAACTGAAATATAATGAGTGCATTTATTTATCATCTAATAAATAAAAGATAAGCACTCATTTTTTAGGTAAAAGATATAGTGAAATACTTTGGCAATTAGACCACGACAGTTCACTTCTTATTGAATCTATTTAATTCCAAATAAATTAACGCCTAAACCAAATAGTAAAAATTTTCTATGTTCACATTCACTCGATAAAGGATGCACTATGTCTATCGAAAAAGATAAAGTTAATAAAATTGTTTTGGCATACTCAGGCGGTCTAGATACCTCAATCATTGCCAAATGGTTGCAAGATACCTATGACGCTGAAGTCATCACTTTCACTGCCGATATAGGTCAAGGGGAAGAAGTAGAGCCAGCCCGAGCTAAAGCTGAAGCAATGGGTATTAAACACATCCATATCGAAGACTTACGTGCGGAATTTGCTCGTGATTACGTGTTTCCAATGTTCCGTGCAAATGCCATTTATGAAGGTGAGTATTTATTAGGCACCTCTATTGCCCGTCCCCTAATTGCAAAACGCTTGGTAGAAATTGCTAAAGAGCACAATGCAGATGCGATTAGCCATGGTGCTACTGGTAAGGGTAATGATCAGGTTAGATTTGAATTAGGCGCTATTGCCTTGGCACCTGATGTAAAAACCATTGCGCCTTGGCGTGAGTGGGATTTAACAAGCCGTGAAAGTCTAATGAAATATGCCGAAGAGCATAATATCCCGATTGATTTTTCAGCTAACAAAAAGAAATCTCCATACTCAATGGATGCCAACTTACTGCACATCTCTTATGAAGGCGATATACTAGAGGATCCTTATGCAGAAGCTGAAGACGACATGTGGCGCTGGTCTGTAAGCCCAGAAGAAGCACCAGATACTCCAGAATATCTAGAAATTGAATATGAAAAAGGTGATATCGTTGCCCTTAATGGTGAAAAACTTGAGCCATATGAGGTAATGATTAAACTAAACGAATTAGGCGGTAAGCATGGTATTGGCCGTCTTGATATTGTTGAAAACCGTTATGTAGGTATGAAGTCACGTGGCTGCTACGAAACACCTGCAGGCACTATCATGCTTAAAGCGCATCGTGGTATGGAGTCATTAACCCTTGATCGTGAAGCAGCTCACCTAAAAGATGAATTAATGCCTCGTTATGCAAAAATCATTTATAACGGTTACTGGTTTAGCCCAGAGCGCCAAATGCTACAGGCTTTAATTGATAAATCTCAAGAATATGTCACAGGCACAGTTCGCGTTAAACTATATAAAGGTAGTGTTAGCGTTGTGGGTCGTAAGTCACCTTACTCATTATTTGATGAAAAGATTGCTACCTTTGAAGATGATGCAGGTGCCTATGATCAAAAAGATGCAGAAGGTTTTATCCGTCTAAATGGTTTACGTTTATCGATCGAAGCTAGTCGTGGCCGTGATTTGTCGTAAGTTCTATACAATTATAATGTAAGAGTATAAAAGAAGCAGAAGTGAGGATTCACTTCTGCTTATTCGTTTATTTATAGTAGCTTTTTATTAATAGCAGTTTTTTAAGATACCATATTTATTGCAATTGAAATTGAAACACTACCTATTCTTGTACAGGATTTATCAAACACTTTTCAAGGTAATGAATATTTTGAGCTTGTGACGTAAACTTAGTGTCTTTTAATATCAAATCTCGATGGAGCGGGATATTGGTTTTAATGCCTTCGATAATTAATTCATCTAAAGCTTGTAAAGTTTTGGCAATAGCCTGTTCGCGGGTTTGACCATGACAAATCAGCTTTCCAATTAATGAATCGTAATAAGACGGAATGACATAACCTGGATAAAGGTGGGAGTCAAAACGGACTCCTGCACCATTCGGGCTAAAGTACTGCGTTATCTTGCCTGGAGAGGGAGCAAAGGTCTTTGGGTCTTCGGCATTGATGCGGCATTCAATGGCATGACCATGGACTTGGATTTCGTTTTGACGATAAGACAATCCATAACCTGCCGCAATTCTGAGTTGTTCAACCACAACGTCAATACCGGTTACCATTTCAGTAATGGGGTGCTCTACTTGAATACGGGTATTCATTTCAATAAAGAAAAATTGGCCATCTTCAAATAAGAATTCAAAAGTTCCAGCACCACGATAGCCAATATTTTCACAGGCTTTGACGCAAGCTTGTAAGATAGGCTCACGAATATCGTCAGGGATATCAGGGGCAGGCGCCTCTTCTAATACCTTTTGATGACGACGTTGTAAGGAGCAATCTCGATCATATAAATGTATGGCATTACCGTTACCATCACCTAACACCTGAACTTCAATATGGCGTGGATTTTGTAGATAACGTTCCATATACACGCTATCATCGCCAAACCAAAGTTCTGCTTCTTGTTTAGCAGCTTGAACTTGCTCATTTAGCTGATCAAAACGATCAACAATACGCATGCCGCGACCACCACCGCCAGCCGCTGCTTTAATTAATAAGGGAAAGCCTATACTCTTGGCTTGTTCTTCTGCATTATGTAAGGTAACCGTACCCATTGAACCCGGTACAGTGGGAACACCTGCTTGCTTCATGGCATTGATAGCTGAAACTTTATTGCCCATCAAGCGAATATGATCGGGATGCGGACCCACAAAAGTTATACCGGCCTCTTCAATTGTTTCAGCAAACTCTGCATTCTCTGCTAAAAAGCCATAACCAGGATGTATGGCATCACTACCGGTAATCTCTGCTGCTGTGATAATTGCGCCCGTATTAAGGTAACTTTGACTGGCATTGGGTTTTCCAATACAAATAGCCTCATCTACAAATCGTAGATGCATCAAATCTTCGTCCGCAGTAGAGTAGACGCCGACTGTCTTAATGCCCAGCTGCTTGCAGGCACGCACGATGCGTAGAGCAATTTCGCCACGGTTGGCGATGAGCAGTTTTTTGATCATCTAGGTGCCTATAACTTAGCTTCTATAACGAATAACAGGTTGACCAAATTGTACAACATCGCCATTTTCTACCAAAATGGCATCAATGATACCGCTTTGGGTGGCCTCAAGTGGGTTCATGATTTTCATAGCTTCAATGATACCGAGTGTATCCCCTGCCTGAACTTTATGACCTGGCGCCACAAAAGGAGCATCATTAGGACTTGGCGCAGCATAAAAAACTCCTACCATTGGAGAAGTTTCTACACTACCGGTATGAATTGTTTCCATCTGTGGTTCTGTGATATAAGCAGAACTAGCAGCCAACATTGAAGGGATGGGAGTATTGTAATGCCGAGTCAAACTAACACTGTCTTCACCCGTTTTAATCTCAAGATTAACCAGGTCTTTTTCTTCCATTAGCTCGATGAGCGTACGAATTTTTTCAATGTCCATACGATTGCCTACAGGTGTTCTTATAATATTGCCCATATTGTAACAAATTTTGTCGCATCTGATGCGTTACAAATGATGTATTTAAGTTTAAATATGACATGAATTTCAAAATATTCTATTTTCATTGATAAAATTAGCTTGAGTATACCTTATGATCTTGAAAACATAGAATTATAATAATTTTAAGCCGTGATAGTTTTAAGCCATAAAATTATTTAAGTCATAACAGTTTTGAACCATAATAGCTCAATTGGCGTATCTTGGATTGATATTTAGCACTTGACGTTGACGATAGTTTAAACGCAAGGTTAATAGCACAGAAGCCAAGCTCAGTCCTGTTACCAGAGCAATCCAAAAGCCTTGAGCTCCCGTATCAGTAAAACGCACTAAGTAAATGCCTAATGGCAAAGCAATTAACCAATAGCAAAATAAGGTAATCCACATAGGTATTTGAGTATCTTGCATCCCTCTTAATATTCCAGCGATATTTACTTGCCAGCCATCTACCAATTGATAGGCAATGGCAAACAATAAGAGATACATGGCTTGCGCTTTAACTTCAGGATTATCGGTAAACATATCGGCTAGATTTTCTCTAAATATCCAAACCCCTAACATACTACATAGGGCAATGCATACTGTCCAAATGAGACCGGTGCGTTGAACCTGCTGTAATGCCAGCCAGTTTTTTTCACCATAACGGTTTGATACCATTATCGTAAGTGCCATGGCAACCGACATAGGAATCATAAAAAGCTGCGAAGTTACAGCTATGGCGACTTGATGAGACGCAATGGCAATAGCACCAAGTGGACTTATCACAATAGAGGCGAGACTAAACAAACTGGCCTCAAAGAAAATCGATATACCTATAGGCACACCCAAACGAAAAAGCTTACCAATCTGCTTGCGATCGGGCTTTGCAAAGTTATAAAAGAATCGCATCTCATTAAATTTGTGATGCTTTGACTTATGTAAATAAATTGACAATAAGATGACGTTAATCCATAGAACGCAGGCAGTAGCCAATCCACATCCTGCGCCGCCTAATTCTGGAAAGCCGAATAATCCATGAATAAAAATGTAATTAATAGGAATGTTAATAAACAAACCGATCAAGCTAATAATTGTCACCGGTTCTGGACGTGCCAGTGCTTCACAATAACTACGCAATACTGCATAACAAGCAATAGCCGGAAACCCCCACGCTATAAATCTTAAATATTGAGAGGCTTTGGGCTGAATGTCTGCTGGCACGCCCATTATCCCAAGCAGGTTTGGCGTGACAGACACCACCACTAAGCCAATGGTACCAATACAGATTGCCGCCCATAATGATTGCTGAGTAATGTGGGGCACATGATGCGGTGTTTTTTGACCTATCTGCTCCCCAATAAGTGGTGTGGTGGCAATTAAAGTGCCAGTAGCCAATAAAAATAACGGTAACCAAATGCCAGAACCAATTGAAACAGCCGCTAAATCTAATGCAGAAACACCCCCTGCCATAATAGCATCTACCACACCTAAAGCAGCTTGGCAGAATTGAGTAATTAGAATAGGAAGTACCAAGGTTCCCAAGCGCAGACTGTGCTGCTTAAAATCATAAAAGGTTAAATTAGACGACATACGAAACTTCTAAAAATAGGGTTTAATTTAAATAAGCTTTAATTATTGAAATCTTAATATGACTTTGACTTAATTTATTAATAATACAAATAAATAACCTGCCTTAGGGCAGGTTTAATAATGATACGATTTAATATTAAATGAACTTTATGACAAGTATCACAGATAGTTGAGAGCATAATAAGGTCAGTTAGCCCTATAATCAAGTTATCAAGCTATCAAGTTATCAATTGAATTGCTCTACTATATAGTTGCTAAGCACGTATAATAAGTCATGATAAAGTTTTAGTTTGAATAAATACAATTTGGATTTGGCTTAGGAGTAGGGATGACTATCCTAATCGTCTTTGTCAATTTCACTATTTATAACTTGT
>NZ_JAGLBC010000107.1 GCF_018260395.1 Psychrobacter sp. | reverse complement strand
AGGTACTTAATAAACGTGGTACCACTTGGCGTAAACTAAGCGATGAACAAAAACAGGCAGCCGATAGCAATGTTGATGCAGCGATTGATTTGTTGGTAGAAAATAGCAGTATGATCAAGCGGCCTATCGTTGAGGGCAAGTCAAATGCAAAAGTAGTTCTACTTTGTGGCTTTAACATTGACGAGTTTGAAGAAGCCTTTAAATCATAAAATAGAGCTTAAAAAAATACGTTAATGCATTTACGTTAACGTCTATTTTTAAAGCGACTATTTTATTGGCTATGTTTTTAGCAATGTTTCAAGCTATGTTTTTAACAAGAGATATACTTAGCTAGATAGAATGTAAGCATATTTCAAAGACATGCTTAAACAAAATGCTTTGAAATAGAATTTTTAAAAACCTAACAGCTATTAGTGTTGCTCTGGGTATGAGTCGCGAGAGATAAGTGTACCCACTCCTTCATTGGTAAAGATTTCAAGCAAAGTGGCATTAGGCACACGGCCATCGACAATAACCGCACTTTTGACGCCGCCACGTACTGCATCTAATGCACACTGAATTTTTGGAATCATGCCGCCAGAAATGGTACCGTTTTCTATTAATTGATCGACCTTTGTTGGCGTTAAACCAGTCATTACTTTACCTTCTTTGTCTAATACCCCTTTGATATTGGTTAAAAGCATTAACTTTTCAGCTTGTAAGAACTCAGCTACTTTACCGGCTACTAAGTCAGCATTAATGTTGTAACTGTTGCCGTCATTATCGATGCCAATTGGAGCAATCACTGGAATAAAGTGTGAACCGATTAACATCATAATTACATCTTTATTAACGCTAACTACGTCACCGACATAACCCAAATCAATTTCGCTGATATTACCTTGTTCATCAGTTTTAGTCATTAACAGCTTTTTTGCACGGATTAGATTAGCATCTTTACCAGTTAAGCCAATAGCGTGGCCACCATGTTTATTGATAAGGCTTACAATAGATTTATTCACACTACCGCCTATCACCATTTCAACTACGTCCATAGTCGATCTGTCAGTAATCCGCATGCCATCGATCCGCTTTGATTCACGTCCCAGCTCTTTTAATAAATTGTCCACTTGTGGTCCGCCACCATGTACCACAACAGGGTGTAAACCTACAGTCTTTAACAGAACTATATCACGTGCAAAGGAGCTTTCAAGCTCTGGATCGGTCATGGCATTGCCGCCATATTTGACCACAATAATTTTGTCTTCAAAGCGCTGAATGTAAGGAAGCGCCGTGGTTAATACTTGTGCGGTGGTTTGAGCTTGGGCAAGGTTTAAAGACATGAGGCGCTCTTTTTTTAAAGGTTGGATTGGATAATAAAATGAGGATGAAACATTGTTATTAGTTGTTATTATTTTACTGCTTTACCTGAATGTTGGCTACCTGCTTAGCCAAATCCTGACTAATAGACTGGCATAATTTGACGAAATAGCCTTGAATTTTTTCTAAATCTGATAAAGTATCGCCTGCGAAACGAACCGTTAAACTATTGCTAGTATTCGAAGATCGTATGATACCAAATCCATGACGAAAGTCTAAACGCAGGCCGTCGATAAAGGTTAATTGGGCATCGGCTGGTAGCGGAATTGGAAAATCTTTACTATTGATTCGTAGTTTGCTGCATAACATAGTTAATTTATTCAATATAGGCTGTGAATTTTTATCCACACTAGAAGCTTTAGTATCAGGTGTCACACTATAGGAATAATCTGACAATGGTAGATAGATATCAGGGGTACTCACCGCTTGCGGCAAAGTCGCTATGATTTCGTTGAGCGTAATGGATTGGTATTGTAGCCAGTTCAATAAACGTAAACCTGCATACATCGCATCATCATGTAATAAAAAATGGCCATCATTAAAAATAAAGTGGCCAGACAGCTCACCGGCAAAAAGTATATGAGTGTTAGTAGCGTTTTGTTTGGATTGTAAAGTGCGGCGTAAAATACTACTGCCGGTTTTACTCATCTGGCTTATGGCACCCATTTCTTCAATCAAACCAGATAAATAATGCGAACATTTAACATCAAATACAACAGTTGGGGTACATCTGTTGGAATTGCACAAGCTTGACTCACCACAATCTCCCATTGCGATGTGATCTTCTACGGCAATCCGCGATAGTAAATACAACAAATGATCTGCAACTAAGGGTTTACCCTTATTGTCTACTACCATTAATCGGTCACCATCTCCATCGAAGCTAAGCCCCATATCTGCATTATTGCTGATTACAGCAGCAGTAAGTTCTTGCAGTCGATTGTGTTCCATAGGATCAGGGTTGCCTTTAGGGAAGTTACCATCGGCAGTAGCATTGAGTATGATTAGTTCTGAACACAGGTTACGATGCGAAGTAAAGAAGGGCTCTACAAACTGTCCAGTAGCTCCATTTAAACAGTCGATAACAATTTTAAAGGAGGGCCGTGTTGAAACGGAGGTGGTATGGGCGTCTGTTTTGGTAGAAAGTTTAAAGCCATTGATAGTATCAATTGCTGCAACAGCTTGATTTACATAGCCGTTAATAATATCAGATTGAGATAAATGTACTAACTTTGATAAAGACTGAACCTTTGCTAAAGATTTATCTTGAGTGCTTTTAGTGTTTTTGTGCTGATTCAGTGTTTTGTTTGTTTCAATATGATTGGGGTTATTAGCTATTAAGTTATTTAAATTATCAGCAGTGTATGAGTGATTAAAATTGTTTGAATGGTTAAATAGGCATTGATACAGATGCTGAATTTGTTCTCTACTGGGTGATTCTTTATCAATCAACCACTTTATACCGTTGATATGTGGCTCAGAATGACTGGCCGTAGCAATAACGCCGTGACCTTGATAATTATTGGCCCAAAAAGCCATAATAGGGGTAGTTACTAAACCTAGCCAGATAACCTCTACGGCTTTTGTTTGAAAACTGGTGGCCAATTGTTTGGCTATAGCTTCACTAAAATGACGGGTATCGAAGCCTATTACTATCTGGGTAGCACCTTGCTGAATATAGTAATCAGCAAGCGTATCACTTAAAGCAATGACAAAATCCATAGTGAACAATTTACGCTCACCACGTATATCATATGCTTTAAATAAAGCACGCTGGTCATTAAAGGCAGATAGTGACAAATTAAAGCTCCGATGGGTAATACCCCATTAT
The DNA here is from genome assembly GCF_018260395.1 of Psychrobacter sp. Classification (GTDB taxonomy): domain Bacteria; phylum Pseudomonadota; class Gammaproteobacteria; order Pseudomonadales; family Moraxellaceae; genus Psychrobacter. The sequence continues at coordinate 5,132 of NZ_JAGLBC010000107.1, read as the reverse complement.
TATGACTTTATAAACCTTCAATAATAGCACTTTTAAGCATAATAGTTACCCACTAGAGGAATTAAAGAGTTACTATTTTGAGATTTATGAGGCTCAAACCCGTAAAGTATAGCCCTTTAGGTTATGGCAAAAGCTTAAGATCTATTTTAGTTGAGTATGTTGTCATAAAGCTATTGACGGCCAGAATGACCGAAGCCGCCAGCGCCACGGGCACTTAATTCATTAAATTCTTCAACAATTTCAAACTCAGGACGTACTACCGGCACAACCATATATTGAGCCATACGCTCTGCAGGGTTGAGTACAAAATCAATATCGCTACGGTTCCAAACACTTACCATCAGCTCACCTTGATAATCGGCATCGATGAGACCTACTAGGTTGCCCAATACGATACCGTGTTTATGTCCTAAGCCAGAACGTGGCAAGATAATACCTGCATAATTTGGGTCAGCAATATAAATGGCCATGCCCGTTCCTATTAATTTAGTTTCACCCGCCTTAATAGTGATAGGCTTATCAATGCAAGCCCGTAAATCAATACCGGCAGAGCCGTCAGTGGCACGGCTAGGCATTGGAAAATTAGGATCAGTGCCAATTTTTGGGTTTAAGATTTTAACTTGTACAGAGTTCATATCACATCCATTAATTAATTAAAATTTTTGCTCAATAGTAGCCGCTATGATGTATTACATTAAGTAGAATTTATTGTAAGTACAGAACTGCTATTATCAAAAAAGATAGAAGAATACGCTGAAAAGAGTAGGGTACTAAAAAACGTGAGCAGACTAAAGAGCCAGAACGAACTAAAGAACCTAAGCAGACTAAAGAACCTGAGCAGATTAAAGAATAAGTAGGCTCGCCAGTCCTAAAAACGACATAAAGCCGACTATGTCAGTTACCGTGGTTAAGATAACCGATGCCGATAAGGCAGGGTCAATATCCAATCGCTTTAACAATAATGGAATACCGATACCTGACACATTGGCTGCGGTCATATTTATTGCAATGGCACAACCTATTACTAAGCTGATTTTTGGGTCATGGAACCAAAGCTGAGCGATACCGGCCATAACCACAGCCCAAATTACTCCATTGATAGCGCCTACCCAAAGCTCTTTGTTCATTAACCATAAGCGGTTTGAACCCCCGATTTGACCCATTGCTAAGCCCCGGATAACTACTGTTAAGGTCTGGCTGCCAGAGATACCGCCCATACTAGCAACTACTGGCATCAATACTGCTAATGCCACTACTTGGGCCAAAACTTCCTCAAATTGCCCAATTACTGAGGCGGCAAGTAATGCAGTTAATAAGTTAATACCTAACCACACACTGCGGCTTTTTGCACTGCGTAAGATTGGCGCAAACAGCTCTTCGTCATCGCTCACACCCGCTAAGTGCTTCATGGTACTGTCAACATCATCTTGAATAATCTCCATGATGTCTTCTGCATTAAGCTGGCCTATCAATTCGCCAAAACTGTTGACCACTGGGGCATAACGAATATCAGATGAGCGAAATACAGCTGCCGCATCTTGAATGTCCATGCGATCATTGATGGTAATTGCAGGGTCTATCCATTGTTCGACCAAAGAGTTTTGAGGATATTTAATTAGGTCAACTAAGCTTAAAAGACCGAGCAACTGATGACTGGCATCAACCACGATCAGCTCTTGGGTTTGATCATCTAATAAGTCTTCATCTTGACGCAGCCAATTTTGCACCTGCTGCAAACTAATATTACCTTGAATCTGAATGGTGTCTGGATCCATATAGGCGCCGACTTCATACTCTTCATAGGTATTAAGCTGGCTTACTTGTAAGCGAATGTCGTCATCAAGATTGGACATTACCTCAGAGCGAACCTTTTCATCGACCGTATCTAGAATTTCAGCAATGTCTTGAGCATCTAGATCTGCAGCAAGCGTCTCAATCTCATCAGCTTGCATATTTTCCATCAAGGATGGACGGATATCATCGACCACTTCAGCAAGTACCTGACCTTTTACCTCGATAGGTACTTGTTTCCAAATAAGCTGGCGCGAATCATGAGGGAAGGACTCTAATAGGTTGGCAATCTCATATTCTGATTGCTCTTCCAAAAACTCTGCCATCGTGGCTAGATTTCGATCTGCAACCAATCGTTGCATATAAATCAGTTTATCTTCAGCACGATCATAGCTCTCTGCTAGGGTATCTTGTTTGACTGAGTTCTCACTTGGACTGGTCATAGGTGCCCTTAGATTGCTTGAAGAGGGGATTAAGATTTGCAGAAGCTAAAACTATGAAATATATATATTAAGTTTTAGAAAAAATAGCAAAAACAAAAATGACAGGAGTACTTCCTGCCATAAAAACTTTATTTTACAATATTTTAGAAGTTTTGCATGGTTAGTCTACGATATTGAAAGCCTAAATCGGCATATTATCGGTTTTTTTGTTTTAATAACGCTTTGATATTGGACATATATTCACTGGCTACCAAGGCAGGATCTCGCTCCGCTTTTTTCTTTTTGGCATTGGCAGGCCAATCAAGATGCTCCTCTGGTAGCTCTTCTAAAAAACGACTTTGAGTAGTGGTTCGCATTTGGCCACCGCCCCGGCGCTGCGCTGCTAAAGTTAAGGTTAACTCTCGGCGAGCACGGGTAATACCCACATACATCAAACGGCGCTCTTCCTCAATGGTCTCGCCAATAATAGAATTACGGTGCGGTAAAAGCTCTTCTTCCAGCCCCATGATATAGACATAATCAAATTCTAGACCTTTAGCAGCATGTAAGGTCATTAGGTTAACCTTGTTGGTATTCTCTTCTTCTTGCTGCTGCTCGAGCATGTCTAATAGCACCAGTTTACGAATTACCGCATCAATAGTCTTGTCATCATCATCTTCAGCACGGTTAATGAGCGATTGAATACTAGTATAGAGCACTTCGATGTTATCGAGGCGTCCTTTTTCTTGTTGCGGCGTTTTTGAATCACCGCGAACAAAGTCAATATAACCCGTTTCATCAATCATCTGGCGTACCAAAGGTATTGGGTCTGGGTGCTGATCAAGCTCACGGGTGTAATGCTCAATAAAGTCGCCAAACTCTTTTAAGGTACTATAAGCTTTGATCGGCAATACATGGGACAGCCCACCATGGGTACAGGCTGCCAAAAGTGAAATAGTGTGCTCTTGAGAAAAAAGCCCCAGCTTTTCAAGGGTGGCGGGACCTAGTCCTCGCTTCGGGGTATTAACGATACGCAAAAACGCACTGTCATCTTCAGGGTTCAAAATTAAACGCAAATAGCCCATTATATCCTTGATCTCGCTACGCGAAAAAAAGGATTGGCCGCCAGATAACTTATAAGGTACTTGAAATTGGCGCAGCTGCGCTTCAAGCATACGTGCTTGAAAGTTACTACGATATAAAACCGCGTATTGCTCCCACTCATTACCATTACGCAGTTTGTGCGCCACAATCTCTTTGGCAACGCGCTCAGCTTCATCGTCATCATTACGGCAATTGATGATACGAATTTTTTCACCTTGTCCCTTATCCGACCACAAGGCTTTTTCGAATAAATGCTCATTATTCATAATTACATTGTTAGCAGCATTTAGAATACGGTTCGTTGAGCGGTAATTCTGTTCTAATTTAATGACCTTTAACTTAGGAAAATCTTCTTTTAATAGCGCCATGTTCTCAGGACGAGCACCGCGCCAAGCATAAATAGACTGGTCATCATCACCTACTACCGTAAATTTACCAGTTGAGCCAACAATTAGTTTGATAAGCTCATACTGAGCAGTGTTGGTATCTTGATACTCATCAACCAGCAAGTAGCGGATACGGTTTTGCCATTTATCACGCAATTGAACATTTGCACGTAAGATCTTGGCCGGTAGAACAATTAGGTCATCAAAGTCGACCGCATTATAAGCCCGCAGATTACGCTCATATAAAGCATAAAGCGTGGCAAAAATCATATCCTCTGGATCCTCTAATGTATCCATTGCTTTATCTGGCTCAATTAAGTCGTTTTTCCAATCAGAAATAAACTTAATCGCCTTGCCCACAAGTTCTCGACTCTCCGCGCCAGATAGATTGTCACGCATCATCAATTCCATTAATAAGCGCTTACTGTCATCGGCATCCATGATAGAGAAGTTGCCTTTTAAGGGAGTATGTATTAGCTCATAACGTAAAAACTGTAACCCAAATTGGTGAAAGGTAGACACGGTAAGACCACGCGTCTTTTCTTTCGGCATAAGGGAGGTAACTCGAGATTTCATTTCACGAGCAGCTTTATTGGTAAAGGTCACAGCGGTGATACGCTCAGCAGGAACATTGCATTGTTCAATTAGATAAGCGATTTTTTGAGTAATGACCGAAGTTTTGCCTGAGCCTGCACCCGCTAATACGAGGAGGGGACCGGACACATAAGTCATAGCCTCTTGTTGTTTGGGATTAAGCTTACTCATGGCACACCTTTATTTTATTACTAGAGGGCACTGCATACTTAATATGCAGAGTGGTTATTATAGGGGTTGAATATGAAATGACAACATCTTTAAATCGAACTCTCAATCTTACTTAATATAAGTTTTAAAAGTTTTACAGGCAGGTTTGGTAAATATAGTTTTATTTATTAATCAAGATATATGGTCATTAAAGGTATGACTATTAAGTTGTTATTTAATCATTCTAATACCCTTACTTATATTATGGATATAACCTATAATGTAACGAAGCCGTTAAATAAGAGCAAAATTCTAACGATTTTATTTAAATTCTGAAACTTATTTATTTAAATAAATTGAGCTTTACTACCTAGAACTTAACAACTTGATTCGAGGATACTATGATTAAACGTCAAGCATTACTATTGACCACGTTAGCTGCTACTTTTAGCATGACACCAGCTATGGCTGAAACAGCTGGCACTTGGACATTGGGTGTAGGTGCAGGGTATGTAGAACCAGATAGCGACAACGGTACCGTTAATACTGGATCTTCTGCATTTGGTTTGTTAGGAGTTGATATAGATTCTGATGTACGTCCTACTATCACTGGTGAATATTTTGTAGCAGACTGAGCTATGCTGAAGAAACCGTAGAGATAAACTTGGTAAACTAGTGACTCAAT
>NZ_JAGLBC010000106.1 GCF_018260395.1 Psychrobacter sp. | reverse complement strand
TATTTATTAAAAGGTTATGTTAAAAACTTCTGTTCAAGCCATGAATTCATAAAAACCTTGTCTGGATCATAGTACTCACGAATTTGTAGAAAGCGGTCCATTTGAGGGTATAGCGCTTTGAGTTCAGCGCTATTTAACTTATTGACTTTTCCCCAATGCGGGCGACCTTGCCACTTTTTCATATAGTCATAAACCCATTGAAATAAAGGCTCGCAGTCCATGCCTTTATAGACGTGAAATGATAATACGGCGCAATCCACACCTTGAGTGGGACTGAGCATACCTGTTTCACCCTTATGGGTTCTTACTTCTATCGGAAAGTGGGAGTTCTTATTATTTATTAATAAAATGTCATTAACTTCTTTAATGCATGCTTCAAAATCAGAAAGTTTGATAAAGTACTCGGTTTCGTTAAATTTTACCCCACGTGGCGTTGGAAATACTTCATAGCAGTATCCTTCTCTAAAGGTATTAGGAATAGAATTTGCCGAGATTTGACTTACCAATTTGGTCCATTTTGGATTAAAACGTGCCATCTCTGACAACAAGTAAAAGGCCCCATTGAGCATTACTATACTTTCAAAGTTATCTTTTATTTTTTGGCCCCGTTTCATTGCTTTATGCGGTATTACTGTTAAAGTTTTTTGTTGCAGTTTATTGGTGCCAGGAAACAAAAACCATTCCATATGACGATGAGATTGGGCCATATAATGAAAATTTGCCAGTCCTTGCTCAAATTCAAGCCTTTCATTTGACTCTTTTAGCCCATACAACGCTACTACCTTAAGGGTTAACTTGGTAAATATACCTAACATACCAAGACTAGCATGAAGGGCATTGCCTAATTCATCGGTTTTAGGATCACCTCGATCCTGCGTATGCAGCTCTCCCTTACCATCGACCCATTCCCAAGCGACCACCTGATTTGCAACCGACCCTAAAGTAATGCCGGTTCCATGGGTGGCTGTAGAGGCAGCGCCAGCGATAGTTTGAGCTTGTACATCCCCCATATTCTCTAAGGCAAGACCATGCTCTCTCAAAGCATCTCCAATTTCATGTAGATAAGTCCCAGCGTATAATGTGACCAATTGTTCCTCTTTATCCACCGAAATAAGTCCTCGCATATTGTGCAAACTAATCGCAATCTCTTCAGGCTTGGCGCACCCACTAAATGAGTGAGCCGCTCCAGTAACCCGAATACGTTTTTTTGCAAGACGTGCCTGCTTAACTATTAGCTGTATTTCTTCAATCGAAGAAGGCGTTAATTTGTTTTCAGGCTGTGCTTTTACGTAACCTACCCAGTTCTCCCACTTAGCATTACCCTGCCACTGTTTTAATGAAAACATTTTCCCTCTCCTCGATAGGTGGTCATAGTGCGTACGTTTTTATCTGAACTATCCTTATTAGTTTGGCGGTAGCAACTTAACTCATTAAAATGCTCACATAGCTCACCGGCTTTAGCATGTCGACACCAGATAGCGTCTCCAATTTTCGCAGCAGTGCCATTTTTTAGTAAACTTGAATGTATCGCAAATGGGGTTTGTACTTCCCCAAATCCCTCATCTGTTAAAATTGATAGGCCATCTGGATAATGGATTACAGGATCCTTATCAATGCCATTTGCACCAGAAGCAATAAAGCCCCCACCTTGACAAGTAATCACCCCTTTTTCGGGTTGGCGAGTTACCGGTAATACAAAACCTGCAGCTGGCTTAAACTCATGCATAGTATCCATATAATCAAAATACGCTGGCTTATAATAGGCGGAGCCAACAGTGATCTCAGTAATTTCAGGCTGCGATGACGTAAAGTCCATACTGCCACTACCACCGCCATTGACTATGCTTAGATTAAAACCTTGATTATTTAGCCAGTTGACCAATGAACCACGGCGCTGAGAAACTTGCTTTTGAGAATGTTTTTTTAACATCCGTATAGCAGGCGCTAACAGTGTTTTACCTGGTAAATGTTCAGGCAAGCCAGCTATCTGAGCCTCATAACCCATCAAAGCTGTAACTTTGACATGTGGACATTGCTTTATGAATTTTAGTAGCTTTTTAAGGTCTTTCTTATTCATTAAAGAAGATCTTTTAGTGCCGAAATAAAGCTTTGGAATAGGCATCGACATATTTATATCAATACAAATTTTGACCTCTTCATCATAAATGGCTGCTATTTGATTTAAAGCCTTTACATGCTCGGGACGATCCACCATCCAAACCATCGTTGATCCCTGCTTGGTATAAACAAAGGTTTTTGACACATTATCTATATCTAAGGTGGGATAGGCGCAAATAATATTACTAAAACCGTTTTGAAGTAGGTATAGCGATTCATCTGCCGCATAGGACATTACACCAATATAGTGCGGCGAGCGCTCTTTAATATAATTTAGGACATCAAGGGAGCGAATAGATTTGGTGGCCAGTCGTAAATTTATAGACTTGGTTTTGTTATTAACCAGTTTAATATTATGGTCCAATGCGTCAAGATCTAACCATGCTGAAGGCACTGTAGGAGCATTAATTCTATCAAAATCCATTTTGATTTCCTTTTTGTTTAACTAATAACCAATCATAATCTCTATCTTAGCATAGCGTATAACCGCAAATCAGGCAAAAAAAATGACAGAGCCATTTTATAGCTCTGCCAATCTTATGACTATTCATTTAATAAGGTCTAAAGAACATCGAGGACAGTGTTTACCTATCCCATCTTATCTTAGCCAATCCTATACTTTATTAGTTTATTACAAGCTTACTCTAAGTCTCTAAAGTGTTCTTGGATATAAGCTTGTCCCTCAACATCTAAGCATTCAGCCATATTACGGCTCCACTTTGGATTGCGATCTTTGTCTATTAACAGCGCTCTTACCCCTTCGCTAAAGTCAGGATATTTAATACAGTGCAGAGCAACATTCGTCTCTAAGGCCATGATTTCAGTTAATGATAAACAACCCGCACGCTGATACATTTCATAGGTAATGGCTTTGGTTACAGGACAGCCGTAGCGATAATTAGTCAATGCAGATTGAAACCACGGATCTTTGAATAACTCAGGGCAAAACTTTAATAGCTCATCATCTGACATTAATATTTCATCAATCTTATCCAAGCCGCCTGAATTCATTAAGCTTTGTATAGATGATAAGTATTTTGCAATATTACTGGGCTTAAAGTCAGTATTTTTGATAGATGCCATACTGCATTGGTTTAAGGCCTTAGTAACAATATTATGCAGCTTTAAACTCTGATATTGCTTTTGTTTTAAGTCAACCACCTTACTCCAGTCGGCGTCAGTCAAACATTCAATCACTTTTTCAAAGTCTTGGCTGTTCATTCTAAAGTCGGCCAAGTTGCATAGTAGCGCATCATTGGCATTGGCATCGGCGCCCGTTAATCCCATAAACAGACCGGACTGGGCAGGATAACGCTGTAAAAACCAACTTCCTGTCGCATCAGGAAAAAGGCCAATATTAACTTCAGGCATGGCCGCTCTTGTGGTTTCAGTAACTATACGGTGGCTACTACTGCTCAGTATGCCCATTCCTCCACCCATTATAATACCACTGCCCCAAGCTATAATGGGTTTAAGATACCCATGCATTTGGGTATCTAGACGATACTCACTATCAAAGAAATCTATCGCTTCTTTAGGTGCAATACCCTCCCCATCCCATTGTAGCCGAGCTTCGTACAACTGACGGATATCACCTCCAGCAGCTAAGGCTCGCTCGCCTGCACCACGCAGCACAATAGCCACAATACTGTCGTCAGTTTCCCAAGCACTCAGTTGATTGCTGATTTGTTGGCACATAGAGGTGGTCAATGCATTCAAAGATTTTGGTCTATTCAAAACCACTTGACCTACGGTTAGGCCATGATTTATATCAATGGTTTCAAATAATACTTCTGCTGTGTCTAATGTCGAATTTATAGCAGCCTTATCTTGTTCTATTATTGGATTTGTTTTGACATTACTGTGGTTGTCTTTCATAACTATATTTGCCCTAGTTCTATTATAGTTGCCCCTTCCATTATCGCTACCCACTCTAATGAAAAAAAGTGCCTATACTAGCATATAGATTTTTATATAAAAAGTCATAGCATTAACATGCCACGCCTTTCAAAATTATCAATGTATGAAGGTATAACTTTTGAGTAGAGATTTAAAATTAGACTGTTTTAAATCACTTTTTTTGGCATTTATTGATATGCAACTTTACTTAACTAAAGTTCAATGCAAGTAGATAGCTTAGTTTTTTTTATAAGCTTGATAGACAGCATGGGCAATTGCAAATACTGTGAATAAAATCAAGATGGGATATATAAATAGTAAATCGATACGGATATTGAACTCATTATTATTAGCTCTTTGAAAGAATATAAAATACTCCCAAATTCCATAGCAGAACCAAGCAAGTGCAGCAATTTTAACAAAAAGATGATTACGCCAGAATCCTATCAGCAATAATATAGTGGTAATAATAAATGCAATATAAGGGTAGTCTATCATTACACTCATAGATTCAAGCATATTCATTTGAAACGCCTTATAAATCAAATAAACCATTTTAAATACGAATTATGAACTATTGATTAATATGTATCGCAAGTTTAAACATTTACGAGAAGCTTGCTGAATATGTCAAACATTAAAAAGAGCTTTCTAAGAGACCTTTATTCTCTTAAAAAGCTCGATCAACAAGGCTCGATCAACACTGCAATACCTTTAATTAGCTATTTTCTGCAGTAGTTACGGGTATCTCTAATGACCGCATAAGCGTTAGTTAGCACTATGATTGGCGTAAATCTCGCGCATTACTTTTTTATCATGTTTACCCACAGATGTTTTTGGCAAGGCTTCAACTATTTTATAATATTCCGGAATACCATACTTCGGAATCAATCCTTTTTCAGCTGCTTGCTCTGTCAATGCGATAATGTCTTTAGGGTTGGTATCCTCAAAGCCAGATCTAAATACCATTACTGCTAACGGGCGCTCACTCCACTTTTCATCTGGAATACCCACTACAGCTACATCAGCCACAGCAGGATGTAGAGATAAAATGGTTTCAATCTCTAATGATGATATCCATTCGCCCCCAGTCTTAATCACATCCTTTAACCGATCTGATATTTGTAGCCAACCGTCTGCTCGAATTGAAGCAATATCTTGAGTATGCATATAACCGCCTTCCCAAAGCTCATCACCCGCATCAGAATTTTTGGCATAGCTTTGAGTTAACCACGGCGCTCTTACAACCAATTCACCTACTTCAGCACCATCATTTGCCAATAATTTACCTGTATCATCCCACAACTGGTTTTCAACCATAATCACAGGCTTGCCGCTTAAGCAACGACGTTTTACGTCATCCTTAAGATCCATATCCGCCTCATTGCTTTTAAACTCCGTGACACTTATAAGAGGCCCTGTCTCCGACATACCGTAACCTGTAAAGATTTCAATACCACTTGATAAAGCATTGGTAGCAAGTCCCTCGGTTAGCCGTGTGCCACCAGTAAGCATTTTCAAACCATTAAATTTCTTACCCTCTTTTTGAGCTTGATCGAGTATCATTTGTACGATGGTAGGCACACAGTGAGTTAAGGTTACTTTCTCAGTTTCCATAAGATGGATTAATTTGTCAGGGCTATAACGTCCAGGATACACCTGCTTAAGTCCTAACATAGTCACCATATAAGGAAACCCCCATGCCATTGCATGAAACATTGGGGTCATCGGCATATAAACATCGCCGAGCACTACCCCTTGTTTTTGAGGTAAAGTACCTAAAGTTGACGCTACAGCCATGGTATGTAATACAAGCTGGCGATGGCTATAAAACACCCCTTTTGGATTACCCGTAGTGCCTGAAGTATAGAAAGTTACTGCAATAGCATTTTCATCAAAATCTTCAAAATAAAAGTCATCACTTGCTTTGTCTAATAATGTTTCGTATTCCCCTACTACCAGCGACTGTCTTTCAGGCATAACGTCTTCGCATTTCACCCCATCGTCATCCAGCCAAATGATATGTTGAATAGAAGAGTTATCAAACTGATAATCCTTTACCATCGGTGCAAATTCTGAGTTTAGTAATAGAACTTTGGGTTTAGCGTGATTAATGGTGTACAGTATTTTTTCAGGCGACAGACGAATATTGACAGTTTGCAATACGTATTGTGACATTGGAACCGCAAAGTACGACTCTAAAAATCTTGGCGTATCCCAATCCATAACCGATATGACATCGCCCTTCTCCAGATTAAGAGCTTTTAATACATTCGCTAATTTTGCAATCCTTTTAAAAAACTGCTTATAGGTCATGCGCGCTTTATCAGAAAAAACTATTTCTTCCTCATTGGCGGTCATTCTTGATCGGTCAAGTAGGTGTTTAATAATTAGAGGAAAGTTATGAGCTTGCTCTGCGGAGGGGTAATTTTGAGTCATGATATAGTCCTTTATAAGATTATTATAATTTAGCCACTTAAATCCATTTAAGTACAATTTATAATAGTAAAATTCTAAAGCCATGTAAACCAAAAGCTCAATTAATAACTCTCATTGCTTAAGACTAAATAATCTCATAAAAACTAGGCAGCGTATTATGAATACACTGCCCAATATTGAATCTATTTAGCTAAAGCTAATCCGTTTTTAAATCCGTTTTTAAACGATAAGCTATATGGAAGTTTGACCCGTAAATTGCTCACGCATTAGCTTTTTATCATGTTTGCCAACTGAAGTTTTTGGCAAGTCATCGACTATTTTGTAATACTCAGGTACCCCATATTTAGGAATCATACCTTTTTCAGCTGCTTTTTCGGCTATGGCTTTGATGTCCTCAATCGATACGTCCTGACAATTTGGCTTCAACACAATTGCAGCCAATGGACGCTCTCCCCATTTCTCATCTTTCACGCCTATAACTGCGACGTCTGCAACAGCAGGATGCAAAGATAAAATGGTCTCAATTTCTAAGGAAGATATCCATTCGCCGCCTGATTTAATTACATCTTTGAGGCGATCAGTAATTTTTAAGGTTCCATCTTCAGTCATATAAGCTATATCTTGGGTGTGCATATAGCCTCCCTGCCATAGCTCTTCACCCGCGTCAGCATTCTTAAAATAGCTTTGGGTTAGCCATGGTGCACGTAACACCAGCTCACCAGTCTGCTTGCCATCTTGTGGCATAGCTTTACATTCGCCATCCCAAATTTTAGCATCAACCATCATCACAGGCTTACCTGTTAAACTACGACGTTTTGCATCTTCATCAATACTCATTTCAGGATCATCTGCTCTAAACTCAGTCAATCCAATTAATGGCGCTGTTTCAGACATACCATAACCGGTGTAGACTTCAATACCTGATGCCAACGAAGTCTTAGCCAAACCTTCAGTAAGACTTGAGCCACCGACAACCATTTTAAGGCCATTAAATGTATAACCTTCACTTTCAGCCTGCTTTAATAGCATTTGTAAAATAGTAGGTACACAATGGGTAATGGTTACTTTCTCTTCTTTGATGAGCTTAATTAATGCATCTGGCGCATAGCGACCTGGATAAACTTGCTTTAAACCAATCATAGTAGCAGTATAAGGAAAACCCCATGCCAAAACATGGAACATTGGTGTTATCGGCATATAGACATCGCCAAGTACCAATCCTTGCTTTTGCGGTAATACACCTAAAGTCGCAGCCTCCGCTAACGCATGTAATACTAACTGGCGATGACTGAAGAAAACCCCTTTAGGATTTCCGGTAGTACCTGAAGTATAGAATGTGGTGGCAATTGTGTTTTCATCAAAATCTTGAAACTCAAACTCATCACTTGCATCTGCCAATAGCGCTTCATATTCACCTAATAAGCGAGATTGGTTCACACCAAATACACCCTCACTACTTACTCCATTATCATCTAGCCAAATAATATGCTCAATGCTTGAGTTTTCAAACTGATAGTCTTTAACCATAGGCGCAAACTCAGAGTTTAATAATAAAACCTTTGGCTTGGCATGATTGATTGTGTACAGTACCTTGTCAGGAGACAGACGAACATTAACAGTTTGTAGTACATACTGTGACATAGGAATCGCAAAGTATGATTCCAAAAAGCGGTGACTGTCCCAGTCCATAACCGCAACCACGTCCCCTTTGTCTAAATTTAGACCCTCTAACACGTTAGCAAGTTTTGCTATACGCGAGAATAATTCGTTATAGGTCATGCGCATTTTATCGGCATAAACGATTTCTTGGTGTTGTGAGGTAACTTTTGAGCGGTTTAATAACTGTTTGATAATCAGTGGAAAATGATAAGCTTGAGGAGCAGCAGTGTAATGATTGGCCATGAAATAGTCCGTTATTGTTTTATGTGAAAATAAAATACGCCATTTATGACGTCTTTTCAATCTTTAGCAATTTGAATCTTTAGCAATTTGAATCTTTAGCAAT
>NZ_JAGLBC010000105.1:6823-8483 GCF_018260395.1 Psychrobacter sp. | reverse complement strand
GTTATAAATGGCACTATTTACAACTTTCAAAATAATGTACTAAAAAAAATAAGCCCCTTAATACAGTAATTAAGGGGCTTATTTTATGCGATCATATATTTATAAGCTATCTATTAGTATAAATGATACTAATATTAAGATTGCTCTTAAAACCATATTAACCTAAGAATGCATTATACATCCAGATTAGTTTTTCTTGTTCCTGCACGTAGCCATCTACAAGGTCAGCTGTACCTTGGTCTTCAGCTTCTTGAGCAATACCAGATAATTTACGTTGTTCTTCGATAAGTTCCTGTAAACCTGACACTACGCCTCGTACACATTCATTACCGTTGAATACGCCTTTATCTTCTTTAATAGAGCTGTTTTGAGCAAAGTCACTATAAGCATGTAGTGGGGTGCCGCCTAAAGTTAAAACACGTTCTGCAATTTCATCAATTTGAACTTGAAGGCTGGTATACAATTCTTCAAATTTAGGATGTAATGTGAAGAAATGCTCTCCTTTAACGTTCCAGTGATAGCCACGTACGTTAATATAAAATATGTGATAGCTTGAAAGTAATTTATTAAGCTGTTCGATGACAGCAGTCATGTCTTTTTTTTCTAAACCGATTTGATTAATACTCATAGTAATTATCCTTTTTTAATTAGTATATTTATTGGGGGTGTTAGTAAGCTGTGCCCCATCTCTTTGTCGTATATTATAATAACAAACCTTGAATGATTTTCTAAATATAATGTTTTAATGATTATGATAGGTTTTACAAATATATTAATTTTTAATTTTTCAAATTTTGGAAGATACATGCCAAAAAAATGACCCATAACGGATCATTGTAAATGCTAAATATTTAAAAGCTATGACATTGCAAGCCAATTAGTATAAAACGGTGCAATGAAAAATAGAGGATATATCATCTATAGATTATTGCCCAATAGCCTGAGTCTGTAGTCCTCTGATAGGTACAACTTCTTGTAAATGAGTGCGTACCGTATCAATGGGAAACTTTTGAGCTTGTAGTCGCTTTGGAATAATCTGGCTACCATTTTGACCTTGCATTTCAAACAACATAAAGATGTAATCGTCTGTCTCATCCCAACTTTTTACCGCAGTCCAGGGGATAACAGCTTGTTGAGTATTAGAAGAACGCATTTGCATACCTCGCATTGCTTTATTGGTCTGTATGCCTGCATTGGGCGCTGGCATTGCCATGATTAAGCCATGCTTTTGAACCCCAAGTTTTAACTGCTTCATTTCATCTGGCATTTCTTGATCTGCCATTTGTTTTTCAAACTCTCTTTTTACATACCACTTCATCCCAATAGTACGTACCAGTAAATATAACCCTACCAAAATAAGCATCAAATAAAAGATGAAAGTTGAGTAACCTGTAACATAAATCAGTCCACATATAGCAATTGACGCTACTATAGCCATGATAATCCATTCCTTCATCTTAATATTTTTTAAGCCAAAAGAAGGGCTGGTTTGTTCAAATAGCTCAAATTGTGCTTGGTGAAACTCTTCTTCAGTTAAATTTATATCAACAGGTTGGAGGGTATAAGGGTAAAGAGCCATATGATTACTCGAAATAGAACGTTAATTGGACAAAAAGGTAAATTGGTAGGCATTGAGCTTATGGGCGCGCTATATATTTAA
>NZ_JAGLBC010000105.1:0-6723 GCF_018260395.1 Psychrobacter sp. | reverse complement strand
TGGACAAAAAGGTAAATTGGTAGGCATTGAGCTTATGGGCGCGCTATATATTTAAGAAGCATATATTTAAGAAGCATATATTTAAGTATCATATAATCAAAGGCGCCCATTAGCCAAACTAATATGCCAGTGCGATTCTGCTATCTTACCGAAAACTGAGGCCAATTGGAACTTTAAACCTTGAAGTAAACCGTTATTAAGTGCCAGATGCAACGAGTATTAAAAAAAGATTAGCAATACATTATTGATATGGGGATTTAATAAGCAGTTTAAGTTATTACAATTTATTCATTAAAATTGAATAGTTTTAACGAATTTTAGCCCATATCGATTTTTAACATGGTCAAAAATGCTTTGTCTTGTTATTATAGGCAACATTATTAAGGGATAGGATTTGGGCATCTTTATCACAGATTATCTTAAGTTTTAGTATAATGCTGGATTAATTGTCTATGATAAAAATAAGTATAAGATAAGCTTAAGCCCATTACCTCTTTGTTGTTATGATTGATATTCCTATAACTTTATTTAGTGACTAGTTTAGCCATTTGATCTTTATATTAGTATGATAAAGGTCTTTATTATTTTTAGAAAAAGGTGTCACATGATTGATCCTAAGTTTTTACGCCAAGATTTAACTGAATTAAAACAGAAGCTTGCCAAAAGAGGCTATGAGCTTGATGTGGAATTTTGGGAGCAATTGGAATCACAGCGTAAATCACTACAGGTTATCACCGAAGACCTACAAGCCAAGCGTAATGCAGGTGCTAAGCAAGTGGGCGCACTCAAAAAAAGCGGTCAAGATGCTAGCGAATTACTTGCTGAGATGCAGTCAATCAGTGGCGACATTAAAAAAGCTGAAGAAGACTTGAAAGTACTGCAAGATAGAATTTATGATGCGGCGTTACAAATCCCAAATATCCCAGCCGATGACGTACCAGAAGGTGAGTCAGAAGATGATAATGTTGAAATAAGACAATGGGGCACGCCAAGGCAATTTGACTTTGAAATTAAAGATCATACCGATATTGGTGAGTACTTAGAACAATTAGACTTTGGTGCTGCCGCTAAATTGACGGGTAGTCGTTTCAATGTCTTGAAAGGACAATTGGCTCAGTTACATAGGGCCTTAATTCAATTTATGTTGAATACCCATACTGCTAAATATGGCTATACTGAATGTTATGTGCCTTATATTGTAAATTCTGATAGCTTAAAGGGCACAGGTCAATTACCAAAATTCGAAGAAGACCTTTTTAAACTAACCAATCACACCAATAATGAAGAAATGGGCTTTTATTTAATTCCAACGGCTGAAGTACCAATGACTAACTTGGTGCGTGGTGAGCGCTTAGAGGCGAGCGAATTACCTTTTAAATTTACTGCACACACGCCATGTTTTCGTAGTGAAGCGGGTTCACATGGTCGTGATACTCGTGGATTAATTCGACAGCATCAATTTGAAAAAGTAGAAATGGTAAACATTAGCACCGCTGAACAGTCTGATGAACTACTTGAACAAATGACGGCCCAAGCTGAAGATATATTGCAACAGTTAGAGCTACCTTATCGTGTGGTTAAATTATGCACCGGTGATATGGGCTTTAGCGCCTTACGTACTTATGATATTGAGGTATGGTTACCTAGCCAAGATACTTATCGTGAGATTTCAAGTTGCTCAAACTGTGGTGACTTTCAGGCACGCCGTATGGGTACACGCGTTAAAGACGGTAAAAAAACCGAGTATGCCCATACTTTAAATGGTTCAGGTTTAGCAGTTGGGCGTACGTTACTGGCAGTTATGGAAAATTACCAAAATGTAGATGGTAGTATCACGATACCTGAAGTACTACGTCCTTATATGGGCGGCGCTGAATCTATTACTGCTTAACTGTTTTATAGTCATTAAAGCTTAAGGTCATTAAAGCTTATAGTTATTCTAGCTTATAGTCTTGAGTTAACTTTTAAGTTTTATGCTTAAAGCTGACCAATAGGATAAATGATTTATGGTTTGTTTATCATTTATCCTATTAGCTTTCCAAATAAGCAGTACAAAAAATCAGTACATTTAATAATTGCATAAATATTTATAGCAAAATCTTATTTCGTTTTAATTGACCACCAAAACCTAGGATTCATTCATGTCAACACCTCTATCTGAACGCAAACTAGCCAATGCCATTCGCGTGCTTTCATTTGATGCGGTACAAAAAGCCAATTCTGGGCACCCAGGCGCACCAATGGGTATGGCTGATATTGCTGAAGTATTGTGGCGTAAATTCTTGAAGCATAACCCTTCCAACCCAAATTGGCATAACCGTGATCGTTTTGTATTATCAAATGGTCATGGTTCAATGCTTATTTATTCTCTACTGCATTTAACTGGCTATGACCTTAGTATTGATGACCTTAAAAAATTTCGTCAATTACATTCTAAAACGCCTGGTCATCCAGAATTGGGCTATACCCCAGGTGTTGAAACCACAACCGGTCCTTTGGGTCAAGGTATTGCCAATGCGGTGGGTTTTGCTATTGCAGAAAAAACCTTAGCGGCTCAATTTAACCGTGAAGGTCATAACATCATTGATCACCACACTTATGCTTTTTTAGGTGATGGTTGTTTGATGGAAGGCATTAGCCATGAAGTTGCCTCTTTAGCTGGCACCTTGGGCTTGGGTAAATTAGTCTTCTTTTATGATGATAATGGTATCTCAATTGATGGTGATGTAGAGGGTTGGTTTACAGATGACACCCAGATGCGCTTTGAGAGTTACGGCTGGCAGGTTATTAAAGTTGATGGACACGATACAGACGCTATTACTAAAGCCACCGAAGAAGCCATTGCTGAAACTAGCAAACCAAGCTTGATCATTTGTAAAACTATTATTGGTGTGGGCAGTCCGAATAAACAGGGTAAAGCCTCTAGTCATGGAGCGCCTTTAGGAGATGATGAAATTGCTTTGACTCGTAGTGAGTTGGCTTGGACGCATGAACCTTTTGAGTTGGATGAAGAGATCTATGAAGGTTGGGATGCCAGAGCGAAAGGGGATGTTTTAGAAAAAAATTGGAATGCTGACTTTGAAGCGTATAAAAAAGCATATTCTGAGCTTGCTGAAGAGTTATTACGTCGCCTAGAGGGCGAGCTACCAGCAGATTTTGATAAAAAATCAAAAGCGTACATTCAGCAGTGTCAAGAGCAGGGTGAAAACGTAGCCAGCCGCAAAGCTAGCCATAATGCTATTAATACCTACCAGCCTTTATTACCTGAATTGTTAGGCGGATCAGCCGATCTAGCAGGTTCAAATCTAACACTGTTTAAAGATGCTAAAGGTATTGATACTGATGCAGCGGGTAACTATATCTATTATGGTGTTCGTGAATTTGGTATGACTGCTATCGCCAATGGTATTGCTTTACATGGCGGCTTTATTCCTTATGTAGCTACTTTCTTGATGTTCATGGAATATGCTCGTAATGCGGTACGTATGGGCGCTTTGATGAAGCAGCGCATTATTCATGTCTATACGCATGACTCTATTGGTCTGGGTGAAGATGGCCCAACGCATCAACCGGTTGAGCAATTGACCAGTCTACGTACTACACCAAATCTTTATACATGGCGTCCCTGTGATACCACAGAGTCTGCAACTGCTTGGACAGAAGCTTTAAAAGCGAAGCATAATCCTTCTGCCTTAATTTTTAGCCGTCAAAACCTTCCACATCAGCAGCGTGATAGTGAACAAGTGGCTAATATTGCTAAAGGCGGATATGTATTAGCCAAAGAGAAGTCTGAGCTTCAAGCTATAATTATTGCAACTGGTTCAGAGGTGGCTCTTGCTATGGAGGCTTACAACACTTTAAGCGAGCAGGGTGTTGGTGTCCGTGTGGTATCTATGCCATGTGCTGAAGTATATAGTCAACAAGATGCTGATTATCGTGAATCCGTATTACCTTCAAATATTTTAGCCCGTGTTGCGGTTGAAGCGGCTCACGTAGACTATTGGTATAAGTTCGTTGGTCTCGACGGCAAAATAATAGGCATGACTACTTATGGTGAGTCTGCTCCAGCCGAAGAGTTATTTAAAGAGTTTGGTATTACAAGCGAAGCTGTGATTGAAGCCGTGACTAGTTTGGTTGAATAGAATTGCTTAGCTAGTTTATTGTTAGAATAGAAGGCTGTCAGATAGTTTTGGCAGCTTTTTTTTAGCACTATCTTTTGCAAAGTAGTGCTAAGATTGAAAAGTTCGTTTAAAACTAGGAATATCTAAAATTGGCTATAATCAATTTTAACAATTTTTGATTGGTTAACTTTTTTTAAGTTAAATTTCTTTGTTTTTTCATCCCAGATGTTGACAAAATAAGTTATTATTTGTTTTCCTGTTGTGTTGTTTACTTTTTCACCTTCACAATTTCGAGTGATAAATAATCGACTGTTAGGATAAAAAGCCAATCTCTCACTGTGATCTAATTGCGCACCCTCAGCATAGCATTCTTCATCAGAATCATAAGGGGTTACACCATCTTCTATTTCACCAAGTGGTAAGCTATATACCTTGCCAGTACGTTTATCAATCATTGCACCCATTATACAGCTTGTACCACAGCCCCATGTCGTTACAATATAGTTGCCCGCAAAGTTAATTTCACTATCTTTATGAGCATCCCTGAGACGAGTCCTAAAGTCACTCCATCCATCTAAATTTAAAGGTGCTTTCTTACCTGTGTAAATTTTTGCAGGATATTTTTCAAAGCTGTAACCCGCTATGGTTTTTGCATGAGACATAGAGGTACAAGCCAGAGCTAAACAAAGATAAGTTGCAATTTTTTTCATAACCCCCCCCTTTAAGTAGGTAACCAATCTTATAAAATTATAATTTAATTATTATCTCTAAAGTAAGTAGTATGATATAGACTTATACAAACAAACAAACATATGTTATATAAATCTGTCAAATAATTGCGAAAAATTTGTTATTAATGGCACATGGCATTTATACTTTATGTTTAGTCAAAAAAATCCCGCTACCATAAAAGTAGCGAGATTTTAAAATATTGTTATAACTTATACCGTAATTAAAGCTAGTGGTGATATTAATTTTAATTATGAATGTTGCTGAATCCAATTTTGCATTAGCTCTATTTCAGATTGCTGAGCATAAATAATATTTTGAGCTAACTGTCTCATTTCTTTATCTTTACCATATTTAAGTTGAACTTTGGCCATAGCTACAGCACCTTTATGATGAGGCAGCATACTTTTAGCAAAGGCCATATCAGCATCTTCACTTTGAATGCCTTGCATCATATCTGCGTGCATTGGCATCATGCTATCATTATATGCTTTTTGCATTTCTTTAGTATAGACTTGTTCTTCAGTATCTGGATTAGATGCTAACCAGTTATTCATTTGGTTAATTTCATTTTCTTGAGCTGCAATAATGTCTTCTGCAAGCTTACGCATAGTTTCATCTTTACCGTATTTCAGCTGTATCTTAGCCATTTCTACGGCACCTTTATGGTGAGACAACATTTCCTTGGCGAATGCTACGTCTGCATTATTAGCGGTAGTACCTTTCATCATGTCTTCGTGCATGTTATTCATGCTGTCCATGTATTCTTTGCCAAACCCTGAAGTCTTCTTATGATCAGTCATCTCATGATCTGTCATCTCTTGCGAAGCATTATGAGAATCATGGTCCATGCTATTGTCATGGTTTTCCGAAGTCATTTCAGTTTCTGGATTCTTATCAGCGTTGTTAGAATTAGGCTGGCATGCGCTGAATAACACAGTCGATAGACAAAAAGCAGCCAAACTCAAAGGTTTAATTAGAAATGCTTTAGTAGAGATTGAAGATGGCTTAATTTTTAAATGATTAGAATTCATAATTTCTCCAAAATGAATTATTACTCATGCAATCTGTTTAGTGTTTAACTTGCTAAAAAAAACTACTTGGCAGCAATCAGTTCACCTGAAATAGTGATAGGTATAGTAGTGCCAAATACCCCAGGAAAAGCTGTTACACCATAATCATAACGATTAATCATGCCAGTGGCTTTAAAGTTTAAAGTGGTCTTTTGAGCATTGGCATCAGTTAAAGTAACTTTCACTGTCATAGGTTTGGTTTGCCCTAAAGCAGTAAAGTTGCCCGATACATATCCTTCTTTTAGGTTTATAAACCTAATATTAGTTGAGTTGAATTTCAAAGTAGGATATTGATTAGTATTTAAAAGCTCCTTTCTGCGAATAAAATAATCACGTGGTTTCAGATCGGTATCTATACTATCAGTATAAACGGTGAAATTTATCTTGGTATTCTGAGGGTTTGATTCATCATAGTCGATAGTGCCCTGTGTCTTATTAAATTTACCTTGAATAGTTGCATTTTTTAAATAAGAAACCTCAAAATTAACTTTTGTTTTGGCAGGATTTAATTGCCATTTTTTGGAGCTAGCCGCTGTTGCTAATGTAGGCACCAAATTTACGCAACTTAGGCTTAATACAGCAATTGAAGAAGAACGTTTGGCAATTGTCATTAATAATCCGAATAATGCAAAGAATTAGGTTAAAAGCTTATTA
Organism: Psychrobacter sp.; assembly: GCF_018260395.1. Classification (GTDB taxonomy): domain Bacteria; phylum Pseudomonadota; class Gammaproteobacteria; order Pseudomonadales; family Moraxellaceae; genus Psychrobacter. Next base: position 146 of record NZ_JAGLBC010000105.1, on the reverse strand, counting down.
TCTAATAAAAAGAGATAGCTATTGGCTTATTTTATCACTTTTCAATTAACCGATTGTCTATTGTTGTTATTATTAAGAATGTAGTTTTTTATAAACCTTAGATTCAACGATGAAGTGCAACGTTTAGAAATGATGAGAAGAAGAGT
>NZ_JAGLBC010000104.1:4449-8563 GCF_018260395.1 Psychrobacter sp. | reverse complement strand
AAAATTTATTATTTTAAAGCTATTTTAACTTTTACACATAAAGCATTTTACTCATAAAGCAACTTACATATAAAGCAACATTGAAGAGGATTTATAGTGTCGATTTTAAGCATGAATGATTATAAGCAAAAGTGCAGTTTCACAATTCGCAGTTATATAATTAGCAGTTACAACATTATAGTAATAACGTTACTTGCGATTATGACAATGAGTTTAATGGCTTGCCAGCCAAAAAAAGAGTCATCTAGCGGAGCATCAAAAGCTGAGGAATCAATGACCAATGTTGTCATCTCATTAGATTGGGTGCCTAATACCAATCATACTGGTCTGTATGTTGCTCAAGAAAAAGGCTATTTTAAAGAACAAGGTCTTGACGTCCAGATTGTCCAGCCAAGTGAAGATAGTGCTTCTACTTTAGTGGCAAATGACAGAGCCGATTTTGGGATTTATTTTCAGCCCAATATGGTTAGTCGTCTAGAGAAAGGTATGCCCATTACTGCAGTGGCGGCAATACTACAGCACAACCCAGCAGGCTTGTTGTCTTTGAAATCTTTGGGTGCAAATTCTCCAAAGGACTTAAATGGTAAACGCTATTCTACTTGGGAGGATCCTATTGATGATGCAACGGTGGCTCATATCGTGGGCAATGATTTGGTAAAAATTCCTGGTGAGGCAACTGATGCTACTGTAGCGCTTCGCATGAATCAGTTTGATTACATATTGGCCTATTATGGCTGGGATGGTATTCATGCTAAGTTAAAAGGCGTGGATACTAATTTTTTCTTTTTGAAAGACTATGAGCCTATATTTGATTATTATGCGCCAGTTATTATTACCAATAATAAATTAATAAAAAATAATCCTGAACTGGTTAGAAAGACGCTAGCAGCTATAAAAAAAGGCTATATCTATGCCGCTAAAAATCCTGAAGAAAGTGCAAATATTTTAGTTAAGTATGCACCTGAGACCAATAAAGAGCTTGCTATTGCTAGTCAAAAATATCTATCAACCCAATATTTGGATGATAATGGTGATTGGGGAAAGTTTGATTATTCACGCTGGGATAGATTTAATGATTGGGTGCACAAACAAGGTCTTATTGATAAGCCATTGCCACCTCAAGCAGGTGTAACTAATGACTATCTATAATTTAGTTTAAGTCTATAACTAAACTTAAGGTAACTTGATAAAGACTTTAAAATCTTTAAACCATAATCTAAAAAACTAAGTTGGTATGCATTATGGATAAGGTGTTGGCCTTAGAAGCCATAAGCCACTCATTTGGCTCAAAGCCAATTTTTGATAATTTAACGATGTCAGTGGCTAAGAACGATGTAGTTAGTATTGTAGGTGCTAGCGGGGTAGGTAAGACCACTTTATTTAATATCACCGCAGGCTTACTGATACCAAGTTCAGGAAAGGTTTTGATAAATGGTGAAGATACCACCGGTCAAGCCGGCACTGTGGGTTATATGCTTCAAAAAGACTTACTGCTGCCGTTTAAGACTGTATTTGATAACATTGCATTGCCTTTAATATTAAAGGGCTATAGCAAGGATAAAATTAAGCAGATTGTCACACCTCAGCTGGCTAGCTTTGGACTTGAAGGGTTAGAGAAACAGTATCCACAAACTTTATCAGGAGGTCAGCGTCAACGTGCAGCACTTTTGCGCACTTATTTGAGTGACAACCCTATTATGTTGCTTGATGAGCCATTTTCTGCTTTGGATTTCGTCACTAAGGATGAAATGTATCATTGGTTTAGTCAGTTACAAAAGCGCTTAGCGTTAACTTGTTTGATTATCACCCATGATATAGATGAGGCAATTTACTTATCAGATTACTTATATGTGCTAAAAGGGGTGCCCGCACAGTTGACTAAAAAGTTCTTCATTCCAAAGACCCCAGGGTTTTTAGACAGCCAAGAATATTTGATACTAAAAAAACAAGTCTTGACTGCGATCCAAAGCTAAAAATGAGCAAACCCTAATAGTTTTAATTTAAGCGTGGTTTAAAATAATAAGTGTCTTAATTAGCGTAATTTATTATTTAACAAAGTATAATTTTTAAATACAAAAGCCCAAGCATTTAGCTTGGGCTTATTAATTACTATTGGCATATTTCAAATGGTGAATGCAGTTTGTAACATTTCCGTCTAATCGTCGAGCCAAAGTTTAAGAGGTAGCGAAGGTAAATGATTTGCATCCTGTATTTGATCATTAATAGACTGTAAATCTAATACACCCTTTGCGATAAGCAAAATGGTCCAAGGCAGTATCTTATGCTCAAGCTTTTGGACACGAGCTTTAAGAATTTCAGATGACTCATCTCGATTCACAGTAAGCATGGCTTGGGTTAATACTTGACCTGCATCAAGCTCAGCTGTAACCACATGTACGCTGCAACCATGATGAATATCACTTGACTCTAGGACTCGCTGATGGGTATCTAGGCCTTTATAATTTGGTAACAAAGAAGGATGTAGATTTATCATAGGTGCAGAGGAGCTGCTAATAAATTCATCGCTTAGCACACGCATAAAGCCGGCTAAGACTACCAAATCCGGCTGCCACTGCTTAAGCTTAGCGCTGGCATGACGCTCAAAGGTTTTTATACCCATACGCTTGCCAACATTGTCGCCCTCAGTAATGTGTGAAAAAACTGCTGTTTCAATCCCTGCCTGCTCAGCACGAGTAACAGCATAGGCTTCTTTGACATTACTAATGACACCTACAATTTCAATAGGTAACTCGCCTGATTGCATGGCATCGATCAGCACCTGTAAATTGCTGCCACTGCCAGATGCCAATATAGCAATTTTCAATGGTTTGGATGATAAAATGGACAATGACATATTAAGCATAAACCACTGCAAGATCTTCACGATCAATGATTTCACCAAAAATAAAAGCTTTTTCACCAGTATTGTTTAATAACTCAACCGCTTGATCAGCCACTTCAGCAGGCACAACTACTACGAAGCCTACGCCGCAATTAAAGGTACGGTACATCTCTGATTGTTCGATATTGCCATGAGTTTGAAGCCAAGTGAATAGCTCAGGCATCTTCCAGCTATGAGTGTTAATTTTAGCTGCTAGATTCTGAGGAAGTACACGAGGTAAGTTTTCAGTAAAGCCGCCGCCCGTAATGTGAGACATGGCATGTAGCTTGTTATTGCCTAAAGCCTTCTGTAGAGCTTGGATTGATTTAACATAGATTTTAGTAGGTGCCATTAATGCATCAGCAATAGGTTTGCCGTCTAAAGTTTCAGCTGAATTAGCAATATCTACACCACTTACTTCAATAACCTTACGAATAAGTGAGTAGCCATTTGAGTGAGCCCCGCTTGAAGCTATACCTATCAATACATCTCCAGCACTCACATTTGCGCCAGTGATTACCTCAGACTCTTCAACAACGCCAACACAGAAACCTGCTAGGTCATAGTCTTCGTCCTGATACATGCCTGGCATTTCAGCAGTTTCACCACCTATCAAGGCACATTTTGACTGTTTGCAACCTTCACCGATACCGCCAATTACAGAGGCGGCTGTATCTATGTCTAGTTTGCCAGTAGCATAATAGTCTAAAAAGAATAGAGGCTCAGCGCCACAAACCAATAAATCATTAACACACATAGCTACTAAGTCAATGCCAATGGTATCGTGACGGCCCAACTGAAGTGCAAGCTTAAGTTTAGTACCTACGCCATCTGTTCCTGAGACTAGTAATGGTGATTTATAGCCTGTGGGAATACGGCATAATGCGCCAAATCCGCCAAGACCACCGACAACTTCTGGGCGAGTAGTAGATTTAGCAACAGATTTAATGCGTTGAACAAGGGCATCACCTGCATCGATATCGACACCTGCATCTTTATAGCTTAATTGAGTAGGCTTCTCTTTAATAGACGGGTTAGCGGTTGCATTAGTATTTGGATGGCTCATGGTAGCAGCAGACCTTAATAAGCGAATGTATGAAAAAAAATAAAAAAGATAAATTCTAAGCAATTTATAAAAATGCCTTGAACTTATTTGCTTGATCTTAGCAGGAATAAAATTCTTTAAGATAGCGGTTATTTAGTGGCATTATACGCAAAAAGACAGTACCCGCA
>NZ_JAGLBC010000104.1:0-4349 GCF_018260395.1 Psychrobacter sp. | reverse complement strand
ATACGCAAAAAGACAGTACCCGCAAAATTTAACATTGATAAAACGCATATAAATGAGCAATTAAAACAAAAAATGACCAAAAGTCAGTTAATGCTAACTCATTTGTAGATTAATATAGTATTAATTTTGACCAACAATTCAATTATTAACTTATGTTGCAAATGTCAAATAATGAGATTAAAAATACTATTATCTACACTACTTTATGACTTTAATTAAGAGAATACCTTTATGCAAGTTGCAAGAATTGACCCGTTTTATAAACGCATATTTGTAGTAGTGAGCGTAGCATTAGGCTTATGGCTATTATATTTAGTTTTTCCAGTGATCGTACCTTTCCTATGCGCTTTTATTATTGCCTATCTTCTTAATCCCATTGTGGCTCGTTTGGCATATATTATGCCTCGATGGCTTGCTATTGTTATTGTTTATAGTGCAATAAGTTTTGGAATTGGCATCTTATTATGGTGGTTATTACCTAATATCTGGAATCAATTACATTATGCTTGGGATTATATGCCTAAGCTAGTTAAATGGTATAACACTGATATTCGAGTTTGGATTAATGATAATAGTCGCTTTGAACTTCCTCCATTAAAATCTGAAATCGTCTCACAAACTTTCATGGATTATTTGAGTAAAAATTATAATGTAGCGGATGCGCAGTCTTTTGCGCTTTACATTATGAATTCAGGTCTTAGTATTATAAATGTCACAGGAATTTTGGTATTAATTCCAATCCTAACTTTTTATTTTTTATTCAATTGGAATGAGCGAATCCAAACTTGGAAAAAAGCCTTACCTGCATCGAGCGCTAGTAAAGTTATTGAGATTGTACGTGATTGTGATAAAGCATTAATGGCCTTTATTAAAGGACAGTTATTGGTAATGATATTATTGGGTGTTGTCTATGCCGTACAATTACAACTAATTGGATTGGAGTTGGGGCTAACTATTGGTATGGTCGCAGGTATTGCCAGTTTTGTACCCTACCTAGGTTTTGGTATTGGTTTTATCGCGGCTATTGTCGCCGGTGTATTTCAATTTGGGTTTAACTGGTTGCAACTAGGACTTATCGTAGGCGCCTTTATGGTGGGACAAGCGGTTGAAGGCTATGTCTTACAGCCATTATTGTTAGGCGATAAAATAGGATTGTCACCTTTATGGGTAATATTTGCAGTTCTAGCAGGTGCAAGCTTAATGGGGTTTGTAGGGATGTTAATAGCATTACCGGTTTCTGCAATTATAAATGTGCTTTTTCACCATTCCTTTGAAGCGTACAAACAATCAGAATGGTATAAAGGTAGAAAGCAATATAAACTATTTGACTAGTTATTGCATTATTAGCCAATTCCTTAAGCTATTTAGATAAAATTTGGAAGTTACATTGCATTCAATTTTGGATAAATAGACTTTTCATAGTATTGACTTGTTACTATACAATTGGTCTTTATTGAGCTTTAGAAGCTTAATAAAGGCTTTTGACATATTATTGTTCATCAAATTGTGATATAAATAAGCGTTATAAAGATATATCGAGCCGAGATATTAGCCTGATGACAAATCAATTAAGTTTAAACCTAGAAGTTAGGAGAGATGCTAGCCTGAGTGATTTTTCGGGACCAGGCTGGTCGACTATAATCGACGCTGTTCGTCAACTCCACGTTGGTTTAATTGGACAGATGTATATCTATGGAAGTGGTTCGACGGGCAAAACTCACTTACTTTCAGCAATTTGTGAATCGTATATGGAGATGGAAAAGTCTGCAATTTGCTTGTCTTTAAAGGAGTTAGTCAATACTGATGTTGGTGTATTGGCATCACTTGAGAGCTTTGATTTAGTGGCTATCGATGATTTGGAAGCCATACGTTTTAGCCGAGAGTGGCAAGAAGCAATTTTCCATTTAATAAATAGAAGTCGTGAAGGTCAGGGACAGCTTATTTTTGCAGCAAAAACCCCTGCTACAGAATTACCATTTGAGCTACCAGACTTATTAACTCGTTTGATCCAATCTCCGGCTTTTAGAGTACCCGAAGGTCACAATATTGCGGACAGAAAAGCCATGCTTGAGTCTGTTATGCGTAGGCGAGGTTGGCAATTTGACCCTCGTATTACCGAGCATCTGCTTGATGAAGGCCCTCATCGTATTGGTGGCATGTTAAACATATTAAATTTGATTCAGCCTTTGTTCTCCAATTTAAATCGTGCTCATGTTTCTAAAGCTGTTATTAGTCAAGCTATTGCTATGATTGATGAACAAACGTTAATGGCTGAGCTTGAAGATATTCACCAAGAAGCACATGAAGATTTTCTTTCTAAATCCGAAGAGAGCAATGTTTACCGCGATAACATGACTTTTAATTTCTAGTATTTTCTTAAATTTATATCTGATAATCTTTAAATTGTAGCAATTAAAATATATGCTTAAAGACCTTTATCATATATAAAGTCTAAAGTAGTTATGATAAAAAGCAAAATCATAAATATTAACCTCTTAAGTATGAAAACCGAATAATTCCTATATCTCTAATTCAAGGCTAGCTCATGACTATCACTATTAATAAACATATGATCAATAAAATATTAACTTTAGCAGGTATCGGCTTATTGACTGCTACTTTCGCTCACGCAGAAGTGCAACTTGACGTTGATGAAAATATTAAAGTAACTGCAATTAATGGTCAGGAAGTTAATACAAGCGCCTTTCAACCTATAAAAAAGAGCTTTACTTTACAGCCTGGTAAACATGTAATAACTGCTAAATATGACCGTTTGTATGATCTCCGATCTGATGATCATGACTATTTACACTCTGGAAATGTAACAGTTACTGCAGATATGCAAGACAATCAATCCTATCGCTTGACTATGCCTGGTCAGCCTGAGAATTATGAAGATGCAAGAAAGTACGTAAAATCTCCAACATTAGCAGTAGTACAAGGTAATCAGGTTATTGCTAAAGCCACTGGTGCAGAAGTACAAAGGGGACTGTTATCAGGACTAACTTCTTTATTTGGAAGTAACGATGCTCAGTTTGAAAATCAAAAAGCTATAGCAGCGATTGATAATAATGGTAATGTATCAAATAGCTCGAATAACAATGCCATTGCTCCAATAAGCGCTAATAATACTCAAGCAAATACATTAGACAGCTTTATGCAGTTATGGTTACAAGCTACACCAAATGAGCGTGAAAAGATTCGTCAATGGATTCAAAAATAGATCATAATTCAAATATGCTTATAACTTAAAGTTAACTCATAAAGCCTAACAATTTGTTTGTTTTTATTATTAAAAATCTCTTTAAAAACATAAACCCTTCAGTTTGCTGAGGGGTTTTGTCGTTTTCAACCAGTACGATTCATCTTAAAAATGCAAATCCCAATACGGCATAACGGCTTTACAATCTAGCATAGTTTTAAAATGGCGACTTTGATACTATATTCAAAGTTGACTGATAGCTATTGAGTAAATTTATTTTGATAAGTTATCTTTTAAAATATTAATAGCTACAAAGCAAACAAGCGATAAATACATCAATTATAAATAAGGATTATGATTATGGCACATTTACGATTAGGTGATGATGCACCAAACTTTGATGCTCCGACTACTGAAGGTGATATTAATTTTTATGATTGGGCAGGGGATAGTTGGGTAGTATTATTTTCACATCCAGCTGATTTTACACCAGTCTGTACTACTGAATTAGGTCGTGCTGCAGCTTTAAATGGTGAGTTTCAAAAACGTAATGTTAAGCCTATTTGCGTCTCTGTTGATGATGTAGAAGATCACAAAGCCTGGGCAAAAGATATCGGTGAAACTCAAGGCACCGCGATGAACTTTCCAATCATTGGTGACGAAAATAAAACAGTAGCTGAATTATATGACATGATTCATCCCAATGTGGCCACAACTCATACAGTGCGTAGCGTATTTATCATCGATCCAAATAAAAAAGTTCGTTTGACGTTGACGTATCCAGCTAGTGTAGGTCGTAACTTTGACGAGATTCTTCGTGCTATTGACGCGCTACAGTTAACCGATAAATATAACGTAGCTACACCAGTAAATTGGAAAGATGGTGATGATGTTATTATTCCTCCTAGCATAAAAACTGAAGATATTTCTGAAACAGATTATCCAAAAGGCTTCACTGAAATCAAACCTTACCTACGCACCACTCCACAACCTGATAAGTAGCTAAAATTATTTATGGTAAGATTTTAATTGCATAAACTACAAATTAAATCTGTCTTAAAATGGCTCTCATAATTAAATATGAGAGCTTTTTTATTTGTTCATTGTTTAACAAATATTGATATAGTGTTATGCATTGAATTTGATA
>NZ_JAGLBC010000103.1 GCF_018260395.1 Psychrobacter sp. | reverse complement strand
CTTACTCTTCTTCTCATCATTTCTAAACGTTGCACTTCATCGTTGAATCTAAGTCATAAATAGGTACAGCGAATGATTAATTGTAATTCATATACAATAGCTTCTAGGCTGAAGTATAAAAATTAACTATGGAAGGTAAGCTATGAATAAGTTTTGGACCGAACTCTATCCTGAAGGCGTCGCTAAAGATCTGCCACCTCAAAATGAATCTTTAATTGATTTTTTCGATGAATACCTAACTAAATATGCTAAAAATAAGTTTATGACCACTATGGGCGTCTCATATTCTTATGCCGATGTAGATAAAATATCAAAAGAAATAGCAGCATGGATTCAAAGTTTAGGCCTTAAAAAAGGGTCATCTATCGGTATAATGATGCCTAATGTAAACCAGTATCTGCCTATTGTTATTGGAGCATTACGTGCTGGTATGGTTTTAACTTTAATCAATCCCTTATATACCTCTCGTGAGCTAAAACATCAGTTAATTGATGCTGACGCTAAAGTTATATTTATTCTTGAACCATTTGCGCATAGCTTAGACTCTATTATTGATAAAGTTCCTGTTGAAACCGTTGTTGTTAGTACTATTGGTGATATGTTGGGAACGACAAAAGGAGCTTTGATAAATTTAGCAGCAAAGCATCTCAAAAAAGCAGTGCCTAAATATGATCTATCAGGCTCTTCAAGCTGTAAAGAACTAAGTTTCAAAGATGTTTTAAAGAAAGGTAAAAAATTAAAATATAAGCGTCCTGATGTAAAACCTAATGACCTAGCCATGATTCAATACACTGGCGGCACGACTGGTACAGCCAAGGGGATTTTAATCTCTCATCATAATGTGGTGTATGGTACTAATCAGTATGATGAATGGTTTAAGCCTTTAAATTATGATGTGAACAAAGACGGTCAAATGACATGCGTTGTTGCCTTACCGATGTATCATATCTTTGCTTTTATTATTTCGTTATTAGGGTTCCGAACCGGTCAACATATGTTACTTGTTACCAATCCTCGTGATATTGATGCTTTTGTTAAATTACTTAAAAAAGAAGAGTTTCATCTTCTTCCTGCTGTGAATACCTTATTTCAAGCCCTGCTGAATCATCCCGATTTTGGCTCAATAGACTTCTCAAAATTAAGATTGTCTTTAGCAGGCGGTATGGCAGCTACGCCTGAAATGGCGCGTAAGTGGTTAGAAACTACTGGTGTACCTATTCATGAAGGATGGGGTATGTCCGAAACGCTAGAAGTTGGAACTGCAAACCCTCTTTCCAATAAGGAATTTACGGGTAGTATTGGTATGCCTCTTCCAGGTATTGATATTCAAATATTTGATGATGAAGAAAATTTACTAGGAGTGGGCCAAGAAGGTGAAATCTGTATCAAAGGTATGAACGTTATTCAAGGTTATCATAACATGGATAACAGTAAGTTCTTTACTAAAGATGGTTATCTGAAAACTGGTGATGTAGGGGCTATAGACGAAAAAGGTTATGTTAAACTTTTTGATCGCAAAAAAGATATGATTATTGTCAGTGGCTTTAATGTCTATCCAAATGAGATAGAAGGCGTTGTAGAGATGCATCCTAAAGTTAGAGAATGCTCTGTAGTAGGTGTGGAGGATGTGTCACAAGGTGAATCAGTTAAGTTATTTGTGGTTGCTGATGATTCAAGCTTAACCAAAAAAGAGCTTATAGAATTTTGTAAAAAGAATCTAGCAGGTTATAAATGCCCTCGTCATATTGAGTTTATTGATGAGCTACCTAAGTCCACGGTAGGTAAAATTTTAAGACATGAACTTCGCAGTAAGAGTAATAGCTAGTATTTTTAATCTATACGATTAAGAGTAGGTTGTTATCAAAGGCTGGCCAATTATGGTTCAGCCTTTTTTTGATGATAAATCTAAGCTAATTTTTAACCTTGTATATCTGATATATAACGCAATCTTATGAGTATACTCAAGTCCAAAAACTATAAACAAGAAATTAGTCAGTACTCATATTCATAGATATAAATTGACCAAGATAATTTTTTTGTAATAAGTTAAACTGCCTCGATAAAGTTATTCAAATTAATTAGGCATTTAAGCAATTGAATAGAAAGCAATTAGATAATTAGCAAACAAGGCACATGGTATGGAACAAGTACAAACGGCGATAGAATATAAACCTGTCTTTATGCCAAGAGTAGGCAGTGATAATTTAGTAAAAACGGATATGGTTCGCGTAGAACGCCATGTGGGTTTTGCCACTAGACAGAAGAAAAAGACTATTAATGATTTGCATCAAGTCATACGAAAAAAGTATGGTTTTAAAAATGTGTTGGAATTATCAACTAAGTCTGGTAATAAATTAAGTTTTCTACTTAGTCCTTATAGCTTACAAATAACTGCAGACGATGGTAAAAAGTATAGTGTTGAAAATGCCTTTCAAGCCAGCAAAGTATTTGAAAAGGGCGGGCCTTATCTAGATTTACTAACTGAGAAACCTAGGCAGGCAAAAAACGATGAACGATTAATCTCATCGGGTGAACCCACAGGATATGATTATTTTGGAATGCAATGGGAAGTGGAACCTTTAACTACCTTTTATGATTGGCTTTATATCAACGCGTTAAAACAGCACCCTGAATTATATGATGAGGTAGTGCAATATCAAGCCTTTACTGATATTACCTTTAACCCTAAGAAGACCATTCACTGTGCCGCGTATTCTCTGGCTATGTTTGTAGCGATCTACAAACGTGATTTACTCGATAAAGTTGAAGACGCAGGTGAATTTTATGATTTACATTCAGAGTTTGAGATAAGTAATACTGAGCATCTTTTGGAAGAAGGTTGGTTTTAAAATTAGTATCTAGCTTTATCTTAATTTGACCATTAATTATGCCTTTTTATTCTATATCGACTTATACCAGCGATAAATGTCTGCTCAATCACTCTGTCATCGGCAAGCATCATTAATATAAATAATGCTTCTTCTAAAGTACTGGTTTGGGATATCCGATTTTCTAATAGGGGAGTTGCTTTAGGATCTATAACCACAAAGTCGGCCTCACTACCTTTCGCAAAATTACCAATTTTATCTTCTAAACATAAAGATTGCGCATTGCCAAGGGTGATTTGATACAAGCCTTGATGAGCGGACAACCGGTTGCCTTGGAGCTGTTGAATCTTGTAGGCTTCATTTAGAGTAGACAGAAGATTTAGGCTAGTTTCAGCACCAACATCTGTAGCAATACTTACTCCGGTGAAGCTTAGCGTTTTGGGTAAATCAAACAACCCACTGCCCAAAAACAAATTTGAAGTGGGGCAATGTGAAATTTGTGTGCCCGTTTGTTGTAAACGTTGATATTCTGATTCGTTAAGATAAATACCATGTGCGAGCGTAGTTTTTCTACCCAGTAATCCCATTTGATCATAAACATCTAAATAGCCTTGATATTGCGGATACATCTCATTGACTGCGGCAATTTCATCTTGGTTTTCTGCTAAATGCGTTTGCAAATAAACGCCGTTATTTTGTAGATATAACTTGCCAGCTAGTTTTAACTGTTCAGGGCTAGAAGTGATAGCAAAACGTGGTGTGATTGCCACCATTTGACGGCCATTGTTATGCCAGTTATCGATTAACTTTTGTGTATCTTTAATACCTTGTATGGCATTGACACATAACGTATTCGGGGCGTTTTGGTCCATTAAAACGTTGCCACATATCATTCGACTATTTAGCAATGAACTCGCTTTAAAGAACTCATTGGCAGAGCAATAATGGCTGGTTGCAAATACCATGGCACTGGTTGTGCCATTGGCAAATAACTGGTTTAAAAAGAACTCAGCTTTAGCGCAAGAGTATTCAGCATTTCCATATTTGACTTCTGCTACAAAAGTATAATTATTGAGCCAATCCAATAGTTGTTCACCATAAGCAGCAATAATATCAAGCTGAGGGTAATGCACATGTGTATCAATAAATCCCGGCATTATCAGCTTATCGCCATAGTCATGAACTTCAACATTTTGATACTTATCTAGAATCTCATGCGATGCGCCATAGTCTATGATAACACCGCTTTTATCATCAATAACCAAAGCCCCTTTTGGGATATATTCCGGTGCGATCGTATCGCCATGATTGACGGGCATTAAGGGCTGTTGAAGCTGTAAACAGTACGGTGATGAATTACAACCGTTATTTATAGCCTCATCTGACACTAGGTAATGAAGCAGTCTTGCTTGGTAGATATGTAAGGTCATACCATATCCTTAAATAGTATATTTTTTTATTAGATTAATTGATGATGCTGAGGTTTTACTCAGGCTGTACTCTGGTTGTACTGTATTTAGCTTTGATTAGCTGATGTTAGCTTTGATTATATTGCTGCAAGACTTGAGCCATGATCGAAATAGCCACGGCAATAGGTTCTTTGCCACCTATAGGTAAGCCTATAGGCATATGTAAAGATTGGATGTCAGCTTGGGTAAAGCCACGTTGAATTAGGCGTTGTCTGAATCTATTCGCCTTAGTTTCGGATGCGATGCATCCTATATAAGAGGCTGGTTCACGCTTAGCGTTTTCAAAACTTGGATTTGGGGAATTGGATTTATGTAGAGCATGTGACTGATCAAGATTATTTAATTCTTCAAGTGAAGTTGTAGACTGTCTATTCATCTCAATGGCAGCTTTGACTAAGTCAAAATCCAAGGAATGATCATGCGTCATAATCAATATGTAGCTTGGGCTATTATATCCATGGATAAACTCAACAGGATCATCGCTTATATAGGGGGTAATGTGAGCTGGTAGCTGTTCTAGGTGCTGTGGTGAAAAAATATTTGGTCGATTATCTATCCAGCTAACCTGGCAATTTAGCTGTGCCAATATGCTTACTAATGCTGAAGCTACATGACCTGCACCAAACAGCAGAATTGTTAAAGGTGGCTTTAAATTGAAACTTTCAAATAATACGGTCACACTACCACCACAGCATTGACCAAGTTTTGCTCCTAAAGGATAGTGCTTAGTATACGCCATTTTATGCTGATTTTTATCGCCTTTAATCTCTTCGGTCGGTAATTTATAGGTTAGCAAAACTCTAGCCGTTTTAATCACCTCAAATTCTAAACCGCCACCACCAATAGTGTCGTAACTTTCCTTCTCAGTTACCACCATTTTTGCTTGTAAGTCTCTAGGGACGGAGCCACTAACCTTGACTATGGTTACTAACACATGTGGCAAACCTTGTTGTTGACACTGATACAATGCGCTATACCATTTTTTTGAACCATGACAACCGTTACCAGTATGTTTATCATTTTTTTTGTTTGAATTAAAAGGTTTAACTAATTTTAAAGGTATAGCCATTAGTGATCCTCTATATTTATATTATTATCACTATCAATACTATCATCGCGTTATCTTCACTATTCACTATTCACTGTTTAGTATTCACTGTTTAGTATTTAGTATTTAGTATTTAGTATTAGGCTCTAAACTTTGTGCAGGCCCTCTACTACCTGCAACATTTGATTGATTATCTGGTTCAGTATTGTAAATATGTATACCATCGCTCAGACTTATTTTAGGAGGCTTATAATGTGTCTCATGCTCAACATATGGGGTAAATAATTGATAAGGATTTTTTGGATCCAATTGAGGATTTAAATCATCCTTATCATCATCGTCAAGACCCCACTTGCCTCCTTCTAAGTGAATCACAGCCTTTAATACTGCTTCAGGTGTGGCAGGCATCGCTAGTTCAGGATTTTTAGAATAGTCAGCAATACTAGCAACAGCATTGTTAATGGCACACCAAACGCTTGCTGCTAGCATAAAAGGCGGTTCACCTACAGCTTTTGAGTTATAAACTGTTTGTTCTTTGTTCTTGCGCTCGTATAGCTTTACATTCCAATGCTTCGGGATATCATGTGCGGTAGGGATTTTATAGTTTGCTGGACTGTTTGAAGCGAATTTTCCATTTTCATCCCAAATAAGCTCTTCTTGGGTCAACCAGCCCATGCCTTGCACGAAGCCGCCTTCAATTTGGCCGATATCTATCGCTGGATTAATAGATTGTCCAACGTCATGCAAAATATCACAGCGCAAAACCTGATAAACACCGGTTATCGTATCTATTTCAACCTCACTGCAAGCTGCGCCTAATGCATAATATAAGAACGGGCGTCCCCATGCTTTATCTCTTTCATAAAATATCTTGGGCGTTTTATAGAAGCCGGTAGCTGATAAACTTACTCGGTTCTTATATGCTAATGTCACGAACTCAGCAAAAGTAAATACTTTGCGGCACTTATTAGTATGGTTAACATTTTTAACTTTGTTATCAAATCTATTATCATCAAATTTAAGGTTATCTTGAGTCCCGTTATCGTCCAAGCTATCAATATTTGTGATATGCACATGGTTATTTTTAAAACAAATATCTGATTGTTCAACCTTAAAGAAGTCACAAGCAAATTTGATAAGCCTATTTTTTATAGTCCGACAAGCATCTTGAGATGCCTTGCCATTTAGGTCGGTACCTGAAGAAGCGGCTGTAGGGGAGGTGTTAGGCACTTTATCAGTTTGGGTAGCTGAAACCTTCACGGTGTCCAAATCAACTGCGAATTCATTTGCAATAACTTGGGCTACTTTAACAAACAGCCCTTGTTCCATTTCAGTACCGCCATGATTGAGATGAATACTGCCGTCAGTATAAATATGAACCAATGCCCCTGCCTGATTAAGGGTCTGTACCGTAAATGAAATGCCAAATTTGACGGGGGTAAGTGCAATACCACGTCTTTTAGGATGACCATTGATAGCTGCTTGTTTGTTTATATGAATAATTTCATCACGGCGCTTATAATAATCACTATCCTTAACTAGCATCTCCATTAATTCGGATAAATCGAAGTGTTCAATGGGTTGCCCATAATGGGTCTGTTGACCATTTTGATATAAATTATTTAACCGAACTTCTAAAGGATCTTTTCCTAAACTGTAGGCAATATGGTCAATCATATATTCCGCGGTCATTAATCCTTGAGGTCCACCAAAGCCGCGATAGGCAGTGTTTGAGACAGTATGAGTGCGACAGCGATGACCAACAATGCTTGCAGTAGGATAATAATAAGCATTATCACAATGAAACATAGCTCTATCAACAATGGCATCAGATAGATCGGGTGAATAACCACATAAGGCCGCCAATTGCATATCAACGCCTTGGATTTTGCCCGTCTCATCAATACCAACTTTATAACGGTTAGAGAACTCATGACGTTTACCTGTGACAACCATGTCATCTTGTCTGTCTAGGCGCATGCTGACTGGCACGTTGTGACGTTTTGCCATTATACCTGCCATACAAGCCCACGCCGCCGCCTGCGTTTCTTTGCCACCAAATGCGCCTCCCATACGACGCACAATAGTATTCACGCTATGAAAGGGTAGACCTGTAACTTCAGCGACCAACTGTTGGACTTCACTTGGGTGCTGTGAGGAAGTATACACTTCTAAACCACCGTCATCGCTAGGAATCACATAAGCCACTTGACCTTCTAAATAAAAATGCTCTTGCCCCAGCATATGAATGGCGCCAGTTAAAGTAATTGGAGCATTTTTTAAAGCTGCATGATATTTACCCCGTTGCATGGTATAACTTGGGCGTACAAACTGTTTTTGTTTTAAGGCATCATCAATAGTTAATAGGGCAGGCAGTGGCTGATAATCGACTACCGCTTTAGCAATCGCTTTTTTTGCAGCACGATGACTTGTGGCGGCTACGACAAATATAGTTTGTCCCACATATACAACTTTTGTATCTGCTATTAAAGGATCGCCTTTAAATACTGGTCCGATATCCGTCTGAGCAGGTAAATCCTTAAAACAAATTACATCAACGACTCCTTCAGATGACCATACAGCATCTAGGTTAATGTGTTGAATGTGCGCATGGGCAAAATCACTTTTACCAATAGCTAAATGTAAGGTATTAATAGGCTTTGCAATGTCATCTACATATTCTGCGCTACCCATAACATGGTTTATGGCGCTATCGTGTTTTGTTGACTCACCTATTTTATTTTTGGGAGGTCTTTGGCGTCTGACTTCATAGCTGTCAAATAAAGGCGAATGATGACTCATGACTTACTCTTTGTAAATTTGGCTAATGGACATAGCGTGATTAGTATTATGCTTTATCTGATTAAATAGCTCTTTACCACTTTGGATAATCAAACGTTGAATAACATGCATGCGATATTCTCTACTGGCTCTGACGTCACTCAATGGTGTTACATCTTTAGGTAAAACCTGTGCTGCGTTTTTGAAGCTAACTTCGTTAAACTTGCTATTTAATAACTTAGATTGCGAATGCTTTGCCAATAAGGGGACACTAGACATACCTCCTAAACCGATACGCGCCTCCATTATATTGCTTAAGGTATTATCTAAGTCAATTCGCAACGCTAATAAACAGGCCGATATGTCATCTTCATACCGTTTACTGATTTTATGAATCTTAGATTAACACACCAAGTGCAACGCTACGTAATATTAAAGAACACCTGAT
>NZ_JAGLBC010000102.1 GCF_018260395.1 Psychrobacter sp. | reverse complement strand
CTACGCCGACAACAATGGCATTATTGCTAGTGAAAAACCTTTAATTTAATTATATGTTTAATTTTGCCTGTTAGAGCTTTATATAAGATTAGATAACTTATCTATAAGTGCATATGTATATTGTATTACTCGACATTAAATAATATTAACTGTTTTCACAAGCCAACGTGGCAATGCTATGCTATGTTGGCTTTTTCAATAATAGTTATTGATGACAATCATAAATTAGCACTGTTAAAAATACCTCAATGTCGTTATACCGTTTATAGCGCTAATTAATTTCAAACTCAATAAGCCTATTGCTACAAATGACGCATTGATTATTTCATCTGTAATATTTTAAATAGCGTTATAACCATTCATTCTCTCTATTTTAGGTCGTATAATAAAGGCTTAAATTTTTGCTGTGTTTATGGGCACGGCATAACGCCTTTGATAAGGAAATATACCACATTATTATGTCTAAACTCTCTGAGCATCCTCTTACCGATATTTTTACCTCTACCAATAAAAAACTCTTTCCTATAGACAGCTCACAAAGACGTTGGTTATACCCAACTCATGCGGCTGCAGGCAGTCTTTGGCTAGCTAGTCTCTCAAACTGCCGAGTAGCAAATGTTGCCAATCGTCTAAAGGTTGTGGTAACCAAGGATCAAAATCAGCTGAATCAAATCGAAACTGAGTTGGCGTTTTGTGGTGTAGATGCCTATGTGTTCCCTGACTGGGAAACCCTCACCTATGATGAGCTCTCCCCACATCAAGATATTGTTAGTGAACGCATTAACCTATTAACCGATATGCCAAAAAGTGGCATTTTGCTCATTAGTATTCAAACCTTGATGCAACGAGTCACTCCGCCGAGTTGGTTAATTGGTCAGCACTTTGATTTAAGTGTCGGTGATATCTTTGACATAAATGAGCAACGAGAAATGCTAGCCGCCGCAGGGTATCGTGCTGTAGATAATGTGTTTGAGCCCGGTGAATTTGCAGTAAGAGGAAGTATTATTGACATCTTTGCTATGGGTCAACCATTCCCATTACGCTTAGATTTATTTGATAATGAAATTGAAACCATACGCTTCTTTAATCCCCAAACTCAACGCACTTTATCTACCCAAAATTTAGTAGAGTTGGTAGAGGGTAAGGCCAATACCGATCAAGCGAGTCAACATGATTTATCGGTTGAATCACTATCGTTACTGCACAAGCTGCCAGATGTATCAAAGCCTGTCACTGAGTTTCAAGTATTACCCGCCAAAGAGTTTCCATTAGATGAGGGTAAAGAGACCTTCCGTAATAACTTTGCGGCCATGTTCCCGAATGTGAGCAGTCGTCGATTTGAGTTGCATAAAGATGTAATGGCGGGAATTGCCAGTAGTGGCCTTGAATATTATCAACCACTTTTCTTTGATTTAGAGGACTGGAATAAAACAGGTCATTTATTCACTTATTTGCCTAAAGATGCGTTATTTATAATTGATGAAAGTATAGCCGAGTCTCAGGCGGATTATTGGTCCCAAATACAGCGTCGCTATGAAGAGCGTCGACATGATATCGATAAACCGATTTTAGACCCAAAACTGCTTTATTTATCTAGCAATGAGACCAACGAAAAACTTAATGGCTATCCTCGAGTTATATTAAGTCAAAATGACTTAGAAGCCTCCGACAATAGTCAAAGCGGTAAAGTTCGATTGCCTGCCGTTATGCCCCCTGAGTTGCCAGTCAGTCACCAAAAAGCTGAACCGTTACTCGAGTTACTAAATTATGCTGAGAGCAGCTGGGGCGATAATGAAGCAGAGCATTCGGTTGTAAAAGAGCAGCGCTCACGCCGAGCAATATTGGTAGTGGCAGAAACAGCGGGACGCCGTGAGATATTGTTAGAGCTTTTTCGAGGTAAAATAAATGTCCAAACCTTCGCAAGTTTGCAGCATTTTTTACATAGTGAGCTGTATCAGCAGCAGCAAGCAACTGATGATAAGCTAACGGTAGGTTTGACCATTGCTCCTATTGAACGCGGTGCGGTAATTGCCAATAAGCTATCTATTGTCAGTGAAACTCAATTGTTTGGTAGACAAGTGCTTCAAACCCGTCGTCGTCGTCAAAGCGATGTCTCAGAAGAATTCCTAGTCAAGAGTGTCACTGAACTAACTGAGGGAAGTCCGGTAGTACATATTGATCAGGGAATTGGTCGTTATCATGGACTCATTACCTTGGATGCTGGCGAAGGTGAGCAAGAGTTTATTCATCTTAAATACGCTGAGGATGCCAGTATCTATGTACCAGTAGCCAACCTACAGTTAATTAGCCGTTACAGTGGTGGCGATCCTGCTTTAGCACCCTTACATAAGATTGGTAGTGGCAAATGGGACAAAGCTAAGCAAAAAGCATTAGAGCAAATCCATGATGTGGCTGCAGAGTTATTAAACATGCAAGCTAGGCGTCAGGCTCAAGAAGGCATTCATTTCAAAGTAGATACAGCACAGTACGAATTATTTGCCAGTCAGTTTGCCTTTGAAGAAACCCCCGATCAGGCCAATGCCATTGATGGCGTAATCCATGATATGAAACAAAATAAGCCTATGGATCGCTTGATTTGTGGCGATGTTGGCTTTGGCAAAACTGAAGTGGCCATGCGAGCAGCCTTTATAGCGGTAAATAGTGGATATCAAGTGGCGGTTTTAGTGCCAACTACTTTGCTGGCAGGTCAACATGAAGATAATTTTAAAGATCGCTTTGCTGATTGGCCAATACGAGTTGAGACGCTATCACGCTTTGGTGGAAAAAAATACCAAGATCAAGTATTAGCAGATTTGGCGGCTGGTAAAGTAGATATTGTTATCGGTACCCATAAAATACTACAAAAAGATGTTAAGTTTGCCAACTTAGGTTTAATGATTGTTGATGAAGAGCATCGCTTCGGAGTACGTCACAAAGAGCGTATTAAAGCCATTCAAAGTAATGTTGATAGCTTATCGATGACAGCCACACCAATTCCTAGAACCCTAAACATGGCCTTGACCGGCATGCGAGATATGTCGATTATTGCCACACCGCCTGCACGCCGTTTGGCCATTAAGACTTTTGTGATGCAAAAGAGTGATCAACTGATGAAAGAAGCCATCTTGCGTGAGTTATTACGGGGAGGGCAAGTGTATCTATTGTACAATGATGTCGCTAGTATTGAACGTATGGCAGAGAATATCAGAGAGCTGGTTCCTGAAGCACGAGTAGGGGTTGCCCATGGTCAAATGAATGAGCGTGGACTCGAGCAGGTAATGCAACAGTTCTATCATAAAAAATTCAATGTATTGGTATGTACCACTATTATTGAGACCGGAATTGATGTGCCTAACGCCAATACCATAATTATTGAGCGCGCCGATAAGTTTGGTTTGGCACAATTGCACCAGTTGCGAGGTCGAGTCGGGCGCAGTCACCATCAGGCCTATTGTTATTTATTAGTGCCTAGTGTTAAAGGGCTAAAGGGTGATTCTAAAAAACGTCTAAATGCCATTGAACGGGCTAATACGTTAGGGGCAGGCTTTATGTTGGCTAGTGAAGACTTAGAAATCCGTGGTGCGGGCGAGATCTTAGGTAAACAACAAAGCGGGAATATGCAAGCCATTGGGTTTAGTTTATACATGGACATGCTTGAGCGAGCGACCAAAGCCATAAAAGCAGGTAAGGAGCCAGATTTAAATACCCCATTGTCTCTAACGAGCGATATAAATCTTCATTGTTCTGCATTGATTCCTGAAGATTACGTCAATGACGTTCCGCAACGTCTATTGTTTTATAAGCGCATTAGTAACGCGGATGACAAAGAGACTTTAACTGATATCCGAACTGAGATGATTGATCGCTTTGGCGGGCTACCAGATCAAGCCAAACAGCTATTTGCGATTCATCAGTTACGTGTGCAGGCTGAACCTTTGGCAATTCATAAAATAGATGCGACTTCTAATAGTGTAGTGCTAGAGTTTGCACCAGATACGCCGGTAGAAGCATTGGCTATTATTCAACTAATACAGTCAGATGGCAATCGCTATCGCATGAACGGAGCTTCAGGGATTCGTTATACCAATCCTGACAAGTTACAGACGCCACAACAGAGAGTCGATGTAGTACGAGAGTTGTTAAATCATTTCTCAAAGTATGTATCTAATGACAATCAAAATGGCCAAACTGTTTAATAGCTACAGCTAATTGAACAGCTAATTTCGATTTTCGAGAACTTGGATCATAAATGTAAATGAATTATCTGCAAGTTCATGAAATCGTCATAACGATTTAATCTAATTGTCATTAATAATTAGTATCTTATATTCATCCCATAAAAGGACAAATTAAAAGATAAATAATAAAAGTAATTAAAGATAAGGACACCTAAAAAATGACATGTACTAACCCTATGAAAATTCAATTTGCTGTAGATTTAGAAGAGTTACAAGTTCCAGATTGGTTCGATGATGAAGTTGAAGATGCGGTAGAAATGTAGTAATTATTATAAATTTATAAATTTATTAATTTGAAAAATTTGCTAAAACTTTTATTAACATTATAAAAAACATATAAGTAAGACTATTAAAATAAGTAATTCAAATAAATAATAAGAAATAAAAAATAATAATAAAGGATTATAAATAATAATATCAGGGATTTTAAAATAAAAAAAGCTGAAAGTGCAATTAGCTTGTAACCATTGAAAAATGGCCTTTAATCAGTACATATAGGTCGTTAGTGATTAAAGAGTAAAGCAGTCTTGAATTCTCAAGGCTGCTTTTTTATATTTTAAAACTTTCTAACAGTTGCTTTATTTGCTGTAAAAGATTAAACCTGCGTTAGCATCTATAATATCCAGTCAATACCTGATAAAATATCGGCTTGCAGAATCATTAAAATAATTAAGAGAGCCAATATGTTTCAACTTCATCCAACACTAGCTAAAGATTCTTTTTTAGTTGGAGACTTTCCGTTATCTACTTGCCGTCTGATAAATGACTGCCAGTTTCCTTGGTTGATTTTGGTGCCTAGAGTGGCAGGTGTACAAGAAATATATGAGCTATCCTCAGCAGATCAAGCACAGTTCTTACGTGAGTCAAGCTGGTTATCTAGCCAGCTAGCCAAAACTTTTATTGCTGACAAAATGAATGTCGCTGCTTTAGGTAATCAAGTGCCTCAGTTGCATTTTCATCATATTGTTCGTTATAAGAACGACTTAGCTTGGCCAAATCCAGTATGGGGTACGCCTGCAGTTCCTTATACCCAAAAGGTATATTTAGCTATGCAGCAGACACTGATGATGGCTTTACGTGGTCATAATCAAATGCCTTTTGATTGGCAAATGGCATGATTTAAAACTATAAGTCAAAAAAAAGACACCTTACGGCGTCTTTTTTTTATAACTTACTATAATAAATTTATTAATGATTTTCACTAGCATGGTTCAGCGTATATTTTGGAATCTCAACCACTAAGTCTGTATCTTCAATCTGAACTTGACAAGACAAACGTGAGTCAGGCTCAAGACCCCAAGCTCTATCTAAAAGATCAGCTTCGATATCATCCATCTCTTCAAGACTATTAAAACCTTTACGTACTATAACATGACAAGTGGTACAAGCCTTAGACATCTCACAAGCATGTTCAATTTTATAGCCTTTTTCAAGTAGGCCTTTACATAGGTTCTGTCCACTTTCTAATTCAACTTCAGCACCTTCAGGGCATATTTCATGATGAGGCAATAAGGTAATTTTAGGCATAAAAAATTCCAACTTGTGATTAATAATATTATTCTGTTTAGCAATATTCGAGATGTAAAGTAATTAACGTTTATTCTATTCTGTCCAAGTATCGGTACTCGTACCGGCAAGCGATTGCTGAACACTTTGATCCATAATACGCGCTGCAAAAGCATCACTTAACGGCTTTAACTTGGCTTGTTTATTTTCGACCTCGGTTTTAATGGCTTGCAATGTCTTTTCATCGTCAATCAAGGTGTCATTTTTAAGCGCTTCGCTAAGCTCTTGCATGGCCTGTTGCAAATCATTAGTCTCATCTTGAGTCAATAAAGAGCTGAACTCTTGTAAAGCTGATTCTAATGCAAGAACTTCTCGTTCTGACTCTACCTTGGCTTCAATTAGACTACGTGAAAGCTTATCATGTGCAGCATGTTCAAATCCTGCTCGCAAAAGTTGTTCTTGTTGTTCTTCGCTTAATCCGTAAGATGGCGTAATTTTAATATCGCTGTGAACTCCAGAGGTAGCTTCAAAAGCACTTACGGATAATTGACCATTGGCATCGATATCAAAAGTCACTTCAATACGTGCAAGACCCGCTTTCATAGGCGGTATTCCATATAATTCGAAACGGCCCAAAGAGCGGCAGTTTGCTACAGTATCACGCTCACCTTGAACCACATGGATTACCATGCCCGTTTGACCATCTTGATATGTGGTGAAGGTTTGCTTTTTTGCCACTGGAATGGGGGTATTACGTGGAATAACCACTTCCACTAAACCGCCCATAGTCTCTAGACCTAAAGATAAAGGGGTGACATCTAATAGTAGAACGTTGTTTGACTTGTCTGTCTTAATCAACTGCTCAGCCACTTGGGCTGCACCTAAAGCCACTACTTCATCTGGATTTAGATGAGACAAAGGCTTTTTATTAAAGAATTGCTCAACAGCATTTTGCACAACAGGCATACGCGTTGATCCACCCACTAAGATGATTTCATCTAGCTGAGACATATCGATATGTGCATCACGCATAACCTGATCACAAGTGGTTAAGGTACGACGAGTAATGGGCTCGATAATTTGTACCAAGTCAGCAGAAGTCAAGATACCTTGCCACTGAGTACTTTCAATATCTACCGTTACTTCAACACTGTCTGTATCAGTTAAAGCTTGTTTATAGACTTCTGCTTGACGTGCAATATGAGTACGCTGCTGTGCGGTTAAGTCATTAGGATCCAACCCTGCTTGTTTAAGCAACCAACCCATAATTTGACGATCCACATCATCACCGCCTAAGGCACTATTGCCACCAGTGGCGAGAACTTCAAACACGCCTTGAGTCATCTTTAATATAGAAACATCAAACGTACCACCACCTAAATCATAAATTAAGTAAATGCGTTCTAGTTCTAAGTCTTCATTCTTGCGATCTAAGCCATAAGCCACAGCAGCTGCAGTCGGTTCATTTAATAGCCTAAGCACATTTAAATTTGCAAGTTTAGCTGCATCTTTAGTTGCTTGACGTTGTGCTTCATCAAAATATGCTGGTACGGTAATCACTGCGCCTTGGATACTGCCTTCAGGTAGTGCGGACTGTGCTCGTTTGTATAAAGTTTTTAGTATTTCAGCAGACACAGAGACTGGAGATATTTCCCCTTGAGCAGTTACAAAAGAAGGCATTGCTTGCGCATTACTTTCACTAGATTTAAGTTGGTAAGGATGTGAAAACTTAATATCATTAGTACTACGGCCCATAAAGCGCTTGGCTGAAATAATAGTATTAGCAGGATCAGTCTCAAAATAAGCCAAAGCTTCACTTCCAACGATAGGAGAGTTCACGCCATCACTATTACCATAATAAACAACGGAAGGTAATAAAGTGTCTATATTAGCTTTATTCGGTTGACCGCTCTTGCTATTAGAAGTGCTTAGACTATTTGATGCTTTAGTAACTATTGTCGAGGACGTTTCAAGCAAAGCTGCCTTACCCGAGCGCACAACCGCCACCATTGAGCGAGTCGTGCCCAAATCTATACCTAAAGCATATTTATGCTCATGAGGATTTGCACTTCGGTTTGGTTCAGCAATTTGTAATAAAGACATATAACACTCAATCTAAGGCAAAATAAAAGGTTAAAATAAATCAATTAACTAATGGGATTGAATTAAAGATATAAGTCATCGTCATCAGCTTGTTGTTGACTGTTATCTATAGCTGTATCCATGTCTTTTTTAAGCTTAACAAGAAATTTAAGTTTTTGAGTGGCATCTTTCGCCACTGACCAATTTTGGTCTATATAAGCTTGATTAAAGCGTTGTGAATGAGCAGATATACGTTGATCAACATCAGATTTCAGCTGAGAGATAGCAGCTAGATCACTTGAAGATTCCGCGTTATCCAAATCCATGCGCATTTCCATAGCGTCATCTAAGAAGTCTAAATCTGCAATTGAATGGTCAGTATTTAACTCCTGCCCAGACAACTCTAATAAATAATTGGCTCGGCTATCAGGGTTACTTATTATATCGAAAGCATGATTGATGACAGCAGAGTTTTGTTGCAAAGAAGCATTTTCATTGCCACTTAATTTGTCAGGGTGATATTGGGTTTGCAATTGACGTAATCGTTCGCTTAGTTTTCTGGGGTCAACGTCAAAAGCAATAGGAAGCTCAAATAGAGCAAAGAAATTGGCAAAAGTAGGTGCATTATCTGACATAGGCTTTAAGGGCTATTGGTTGATGATGATTTTTAAGAGGCTTAAAACTTAAAACTGACGATCTATGTCGTCAGCTAAGCAAATGAAAATAGTTTGCTATTAGTCGTATTTAAATTCTAA
>NZ_JAGLBC010000101.1 GCF_018260395.1 Psychrobacter sp. | reverse complement strand
TAGAAATGCTTTAAAACCTGCATTTATTATTGACAATAATGTCGCATACTGGCATAATCGTCCGTTATTACAAATTCTTAGTGAACTCTATTTATTTCCAATTTATTTGCTGTCATAGGTGATTTATGAAACGTACATTCCAGCCAAGCGTTATCAAGCGCAAGCGCACCCATGGTTTCCGTGCTCGCATGGCAACTAAAAAAGGTCGTCAAGTTTTAGCACGTCGTCGTGCAAAAGGTCGTCATCGTTTAACGGTGTAATATATTATCCTTATTGGATTTTATTTACCGTAAAACTTTAGATGAACCTACATTATATAAATATATAATGTTTACAAGTTCGCAGATTGTTATTAAAAGCACCTAATTATTAGGTGCTTTTTTTGATTATGGCCTGCTTAAATACCTTACTTAAATCTTTATTATCTTTTATCGTATGTTGACTTATCATGACTAAATACTGTTATCCCAAAGCAAAAAGACTATTAAAACCAGCTGAGTTTAAGTCAGTATTTAATCAACCACTATTTAAAGTTCATCAAACTCATTTTATGGCTTTTGCCTATGATGCTGATCAAGATCAAGCAAGGTTAGGCATGGCCATTACCAAAAAAAGAATCCCTACTGCAGTAGCTAGGAATACCATTAAGCGTATTTTGCGCGAACAGTTTCGTCACAAGCATTCTGGTTTACCTGCTTTGGATATAGTGTTTATTTTAAAGAAAACTACTAAAGAACTTAGTAATGATCAAATGCGTGAAGAGATCGATGATCTTTTGGTTAAGATTACTGCTAAGCGACGTAGAATCTTGGCAACTAGCAACTAATACGCCATAGCTGTTATTAAAGTTATTGGTTTATAGCCAATTTTATCTTATGAGAGCTTAAAGCCTTATTTAGACTCTGCTAGGTTTGTCTATAGATAAGGGTATAGAGTAGTTAAGGATCATAGGGTATTAAATAGGAGAAGATATGATGTCCCGTTTTTTCTCACGCCTGCTGTTAACGATTATCAAAAGCTATCAAACCTTTATCAGTCCCGTGTTACCTGCAAGATGTCGTTATTACCCTACCTGTTCAGAATATGGCAAAATTGCGATTATTTGGCATGGACCTTATCACGGCAGTTGGTTATCGCTTAAGCGTATTTGTCGTTGTCATCCTTGGGGTGGTCATGGTATAGACTTTGTGCCGCTACCTTTATATAAATTCAAATTCAAACCAGTTAATAACATTCCAGTTAAAAATAATGATGTTTCACGTGAAACATGCCTTAATCGCCATAGTATTTATATAGATACTGCAAGTTATACGGCTTATCTAAATAATAATTCTAATTATCCCTTAACTTAATATTTATTGTGGCTATTTGGTTAAAATATTGCTCCTATATCATTTATCATCTGTTTTTAGTAAAATAGTCCCCATTTTGTAACTACTTTAAGGGTAAGGTGGCTTCGTTTTGAGGACAAAGTGGCTCTAGAAACAATTACGCAATTAGTTACAAACTAGCCATGGTTGCCATGAATAAAAAGCAATAATAAAGGGCTGTTACGGTGGATATAAACTTAATAAAACCGTATTATCATCTCAATAAATTATTAAATACTTCATTTAGAGTTGTTTAGGACAATCTTATGCAAAAGATACTACGGGTGCTCATCATCATTGCGATGGTGATTACCGCATATTTGTTGGTGCTAGCTTGGCAGAAAGATTATGCCAATGTGCCAGCCACATCAGCAGACGCAGTAACCCCTTCTGTATCCACTTCTACTACTGGTGCGGATATTCCCACCACGACTGGTGATAGTGATATACCTGCATCTGCATCAACCGATTTACCGTCAGGTCAAGTAGGTAACGAAAAAACCGCTGCCAAACAAGGTGACTTAATCAATGTCACTACTGACCGTTATCAAATCAAAATTGATCCTAATGGTGGCGATATCGTCTATGCTGCCTTACGTCAATATAATGCAACCTTAAACAGTAAAAATGCTTTTGTGCTTTTAGAGAATTCGGGCAATCGAGTGTATGTTGCTCAGTCAGGTTTGATTGGTCCTAATGGAATTGATACTGCAGCAGGACGAGCAAAATACAAGTATCAATCGAATAACTATGTGATGCAGCCAGGTCAAAAGAAGCTAGAAGTGCCGCTTACTTATAAACAGGCCGATGGTGTGACGGTAACTAAGACCTTTACCTTCACTGAAGGTAAATATCCTATTAGTGTGAATTACAACATTAATAATACCAGTGGTAAGGATTGGAAAGGTCAGGTTTTTGCTCAGTTAAAACGAGACAGCAGTAAAGATC
The DNA here is from genome assembly GCF_018260395.1 of Psychrobacter sp. Classification (GTDB taxonomy): domain Bacteria; phylum Pseudomonadota; class Gammaproteobacteria; order Pseudomonadales; family Moraxellaceae; genus Psychrobacter. Next base: position 6,360 of record NZ_JAGLBC010000101.1, on the reverse strand, counting down.
CTGGTATGGCGGATAAAGGTGTCTTAAGCATGGCCACTTATTTAGGTGGTGCATGGGGTACGCCAGATGACGACTACAATAAATTGAAGTTTAAAAACTTTAATGATGGTGATTTAAAAGCTATTAGCAAGGATGGCTGGGTAGCAATGGTTCAGCATTACTTTGTTTCTGCTTGGACTCCTGAAAACTTTTCTGGTCAGTTCTTCAGTCGTGAAAAAGGTGGTGATTATTTCATTGGTATGAACAGTGAACCTTTTAATGTACCAGCCGCCCAACAAAAAAATATTACTGCAACGTTATATGCAGGTCCAAAAAATCAAGAAAACTTACTAGGATTTGCTCCAGGTTTTGAGAAAACAGTAGACTATGGATGGGCTTGGCCAATTTCTAAGTTTTTGTTTACGATCTTGTCAGCGATTCATAGTGTGGTCGGTAACTGGGGTTGGGCAATTATTGGGTTAACGCTATTGGTTAAAGTTTCCCTAATGTGGATTTCTCACAAGAGCTATTATTCTATGGCTAAGATGCGTGCGATTGCACCACGTCTTCAAACCCTAAAAGAAGAACACGGCGATGACCGTATGAAGATGTCTCAAGAAATGATGGCAATCTATAAAGAAGAGCAAGTAAATCCGATGGCTGGGTGTTTACCGATCTTCATGCAGATGCCTATATTCTTAGGTCTGTACTATATGCTTGTAGAAAGCGTGGAGCTACGTCATGCGCCTTGGATTCTTTGGATTCAAGATTTATCAGCTATGGACCCATGGTTTATTTTACCCATGTTAATGGGTGCCAGTATGTTTGCACAGCAAATGTTCAGTCCTCAACCAACAGATCCTATGCAAGCCAAAGTAATGAAGTTCTTACCGATTATCTTTACTTTATTCATGTTATTCTTTCCAGCAGGTCTGGTATTGTATTGGACAGTGAATAACTTATTTACGATGACGCAGCAGTACTTTGTTAATAAGAAAGTTGAAAAAGAACAAAGAGAAAAAGCGGCAAAAATGGCAAGCTAATTAAACAATAGGCTTGCGCTAACCGAAAGCTTGTTTAATTAATTAAAGCACTTATATGTTTCATATAGGTGCTTTATTTTTATTGATGTTTTTAGTTTAAGTGTTTTGTGCTTAAGTGATTTTTGCTTAAGTGATTTGTGCTTAAGTGATTTTGGCAGATGTATGTGATGCGATTAAAAAATCAACATTGAATATGTTCATTTTAGTACCTATTATAAGGTCTGATATCCGTATATATTTGACGAATAGAAAGCAGTTTTTAAGTGATAAGTTGTGACCATAATCCAAAAAAACTATTGTTAAATGAGCAATAAGCTTATCACTGATTATCCCTAAACTATCAATAAGTACTCAATAAGTACTCAATAAGTACTCAATAAGTACTCAATAAGTAATCATTAAACTATCAAACAAAGGGTCATAAAACTAAGACCTAAATTAGAGTTATTTTATGTCAAATGTTAAAACCATTGCTGCCATAGCGACGCCTTTAGGAAGAGGTGGTGTGGGTATTATTCGTCTATCAGGCCCTAAAGCTTATGATATTGCCTGTCAGCTTACATCAAAGAAAAGTTTTACCCCTCGCTTGGCCATTTTTTGTCGATTTTATAATCACCAACATAATATAATTGATGAAGGTTTGGTTTTATATTTTAAAGCGCCCTATTCGTTCACAGGTGAAGATGTCATCGAGTTACAGGGTCATGGTGGCATAATTTTACAAAACCAACTGTTAGCTCGTGTATTTGAACTCGGAGCGCATCAGGCACAGCCCGGTGAATTCTCTTATCGCGCTTTTGAGAATGACAAGCTTGACCTATTACAAGCCGAAGCTATTGCTGATGCTATTGATGCAACCAGCGCCGCCGCTGCCAGTAGCGCGATTCGCTCCTTAACGGGTCAATTTTCTAATAAAATCAATGATATTTTAGAGTCTTTAATTGAGCTAAGACTGTATGTGGAAGCTTCTATTGATTTCCCTGATGAAGATGACGTGGACTTTTTAAACGATGGGGTAATTGAAAATAAACTCGCTAGTATTCAAGACCGACTTAAAACTATACTTGCCACCGCTCAACAAGGGCAGCTTTTGCGCGATGGGGTTCATGTGGTGCTTGCGGGTCGTCCCAATGCCGGTAAATCAAGCCTGCTAAATAGTTTAGCCGGCCAAGAACGCGCCATTGTTACCGATGTGGCAGGAACCACTAGAGACACTTTACAAGAGTCCATTGTGCTCAATGGACTAACTATCCATCTAACCGATACCGCAGGTCTGCGCGATACCACCGATGCTGTAGAACGTATTGGAATTGAACGCGCCCGAACTGCCATTCATCAAGCGGATTTATTAGTATTGGTACATGATCTATCACGACAGGCAGATCCTCTAGAACTGGCAACAGAGCTGTTTGGTGAAACAGAAACTGGTGTGCCCAATTATAACCCTTCTAAATTGTTGATCATTGGCAATAAAAGAGACCTAATTGAGCAACAGCAGTTATCAAGCATAATAGATAAATTACAGGTTAGTGGCTATGATCAAGTTAATGTTTCATGTGAAACATCGCAAGGCATTGATACTTTAATTAATACTTTATGCGATAAGGTGGGATTTCATCCTCCTGAAAATAGCTTAATTGCCCGTACTCGACATTTAGATGCTTTAAGAAGAACCCAGCAACATTTACAAGACGCATATCTACAACTAGTGGATTATCAAGCGGGAGAATTGGTAGCTGAAAGTTTACGCCAAGCTCAATATAGCTTGGGCGAAATCACTGGAGAATTCAGTGCAGATGATTTGTTAGGTAAAATATTTGGCAGTTTTTGTATTGGTAAATAATTAGTTAATTACTATATATAGCTTAATTGCTACGATTTGATAGATAATGAGCTAATCAACTTAATGATCAAGACTCAGCTTGTAGGGCTTTATAATTAATTAAATTAATCTGATATTAATGAGAACCAACCATGCAGTGTCCTTATTGTAATGCTGATGACACCAAGGTAATAGATTCTAGACTAGCGGCAGAAGGTGCTCAAGTGCGCCGTCGTCGCCAATGCAATCAGTGCCAAGAGCGATTTACCACCTTTGAAGTGGTAGAGGTAGTAATGCCTCGTATCATCAAATCAAACGGCCGTATTGAACCCTATGACTCTCAGAAACTAAGACGCTCAATTCAGTTACCATTGCAAAAGCGCCCCGTCACCTTAGATGAACAAGAGGCCATGATAAGCCGTATTGAAAAGCGTATCCGATATTTGGGTGAGCGTGAAATCAATAGTAAGTCACTTGGTGAGGTGGTTATGAGTGAACTAAAAGAGCTTGACGATGTGGCATATGTGCGTTTTGCAAGTGTTTATAGAGACTTTCAAGATATAGAAGCTTTTCGCCAAGAATTACAAAATATTAAGCCAACTGATAGTAATTAAATTGCTCACAATATGTTAGCGCAGATAGTGTCAATTCTGCTCAGTTTTAGAAGTTTGATAAGTTCAGTCTGCAATTACAGCTAGATCTAAGCCACTTAAGGCTAAAAAAGGTCAATAAGTTATGACGTCTTCCTCTGAAAATCTTAATAACCCCTCTGATATTACTATGCCTTCAATTTCAACAAAAAATGCTATAAGTTTGCCTCCTGTACAATATGATGCCCCAAAGACTGAAGATTATTATTATATGAATTTGGCCATTGAAGAGGCCAAAAAAGGACTTTTTACCACCCGTCCAAATCCTGCAGTAGGCTGCATTATAGTTAAAAATAATCTAATTATAGGCTCTGGATTTCATCCAAAAGCGGGAGAGCCACATGCAGAGGTATTCGCTTTACGAAGTGCTGTACAATCTGTAGAGGGGTCTACAGCCTACGTCACGCTTGAGCCCTGTAGTCATACTGGCAAAACGCCTCCATGTGCTGTAGCTTTAATAAAATCTGGAGTTGCAAGGGTGGTAATAGCGGGACTAGATCCTAATCCCAAAGTGGCAGGAAGAGGGGTGGATTTACTACTAAGTGCGGGCATTAAGGTATGTGTTGGCGTCTGTCAAGATCAAGCAGAACAATTAAATTTGGGTTTTTTAAAGGCGATGCGTTGCCAAATGCCTTATGTTCGCTTAAAAGTCGCTACCAGCTTAGATGGCAGAACCGCAATGGCCTCTGGAGAATCAAAATGGATAACAGGTCCTGCCGCACGAGAAGATGTGCAAAGGTTACGGGCGTTAAGTGGTGCTATCATTACAGGGAGCCAAACTATAATAGAGGATAACCCGAGTTTGAATGTTCGATCTGAACAATTAGGGGTTGAAGTCGGTCAAATCCCACAGCCTAAAGTGGTTATTTTAGATCGACGTAAGCGCTTATCAGGGGTTAAAGGTATAGAACAATCTTATCAAGTTCTACACAATGATAAAGCCATAATATATACCGAAGACGATTTGTCGGTATTGTTACATAGATTAAAGGTTGATTATGATATTTATGATGTATTAATCGAAGCAGGTTCTAAAGTGTCTGGAAGTTTTATTGAAGCTGGCTTAGTAGATGAATTAATTGTTTATCAAGCACCTTGTATTTTAGGTCATAGTGCTCAACCTATGATCACCTTAGATATTGATAATTTAAGTTCACAGCGGCGTTTCACCTTAAAAGAATGTCAGCGAGTAGGTACTGATTTACGACTTAACTTTATAGCCCAGTGAAAGATTTTAATATTTTTATCCACAACTATTGATTAATTATTAAGTTATAACTAGCTTTATTAAAGGGTTTCACATGAAACTGTGGATTAATTAGGTTTCACATGGAACATTAAAACTAGTATAGATGTTTTAAACCCAATAAATACAAGGGTTCCACGTGAAACAAGAATATTATAGATAATATAACCATATTTTTTTTAGGTTGTGGATAACTATAGCTATGTAACCCTTTATGTACATGAAATCAAGTTAATTGAGAAAGTTATCCACAACTAGTTATACCTTATATTTTGTTAGTATATCCATTCTAAATTCTATAAATATTACATGTTAGTATAGTTTTAATAAGCTTATAAAAAGGGGCAAGTATGTTTACAGGTATTATTGAAAGCACTGGTACTATGAGTTCTATTACTGAAGTGGGCGGTGATGTGCGTTTGGTGATAGAGTCTGATAATTTGGATTTTAGTGATGTGAAGCTAGGGGATTCTATCGCCAGTAATGGTATCTGCCTAACGGTAGTAGATATAGACAACAACAGTTATGCAGTAGATGTTTCACGTGAAACTTTGGCCAAAACAGCTATGAACAATTGGCAACCAGGCGATATCTTAAACTTAGAAAAAGCTATGTTGCCTACGACTCGTTTTGGCGGCCACATGGTATCAGGTCACGTAGATGGTGTTGGCACCGTAAAAGTAATGAAAGAAGATGCACGTTCGATATACATTGAAATTGCCATTCCTGAAGCGTTAAAAAAATACGCAGCGACAAAGGGCTCGATCACAGTTGATGGTATTAGCTTGACCACTAACTTGGTCAAAGACAATATTGTGTGCTTAAATATCATTCCACATACTGCTGAGGTGACCAATATAGGTCGTCATTGGAAAGTGGGCGGCCCTGTGAATATCGAGGTGGATTTAATTGCCCGTTACCTTGAACGTCTGACCACTGTGGCGGCTGAATAATTAAGATTATTTAATTTAGATTAGTTCATTTGGCTTAGTTATTTTTTGGCTTAGTTATTTTGGCTAAGATTAAACTGAGACAATATAAAAAGCTATAGGCAATTGAAGCACTTTTTTGCTAATGATTTAGCGACAAAATCAAACCTTATTGGACTAGCCCTTCTTTATAACAAGTAGGGCTTTTTTATGGCTAGTTTAGGATTCATGGCAGGAAGGTCATAATTTCACTATAATGGAGCAAAGGCATGTGCGAACCTCATTTATATTTTGCCCTCCTATTTATATAACCAATATATCGAATGAATATTATGAGTATTGAAAATAAGTCATCTATTAAACAACGCATTATTTTCGCTGGAACTCCTGAATTTGCGGCTATAAGTTTGCAATCCCTCATTGAGCAGCAAAAAGAGCTTAATATCGAGATTGTAGCTGTCTACACTCAGCCAGATCGCAAGGCAGGACGGGGTCAAAAAATTACCGCCTCTCCTGTAAAACAATTAGCACTAAAGCATAACTTGCCAGTTGAGCAACCGCTGACTTTTAAAAAGTCGGTAGCAGAAGGTCAAGTAGCACGTGAAACTTTGGTCAATTATAAGCCTGATGTCATGGTTGTGGCAGCCTACGGTCTCATTTTACCTATTGGTGTGTTACAAACCCCGACCCA
>NZ_JAGLBC010000100.1 GCF_018260395.1 Psychrobacter sp. | reverse complement strand
ACTCTTTAATAAGTTGCTTAACTAGTTGCGTTTACTTTATTAGTTTATTAATTGGTTTATTAATTGGTTTATTAATTGGTTAATTTAATATAGCTTGATTTATAATATTTATTAAATATAAATTAATTATTAGTTCATGGCTTTTTATTAATATTGATCTTAGACTAATGGTTATTCACTATAAAGTTATAAACGATACAGACGTCGAATACTGCCAAAGCCTACATGCGGACGTAAAGCTTCAATACCTTGTAACACATGACTGCGACTACGAACTGTAATATGAATAATGGTCGAGTCTGAGCGAACATCGATTTTTTCTATACCTATGCTTAATTGTCGCAGCGTATACAAGACATGAGACACTTGCTCATCGTTTAACGCTAGATTGATTTTGAGATAAGCGGTAAAGTGAGGACGTTCGCTTGGGTGTTCAATGCTCTTTTCAATTTGCTCTTCACTGTACCAGTTGAGCTGCACTAACTCATAAGGCTTTTCAGCATATTTATTGACGATAGAGTAGCAGCGATGACGATGCAACACCAAGCCATGCATGGTTAAATGACCAATAATCGGGTCGCCAAATATAGGGCGACAACAACCGGCAAAATGCACCTCAACACCGTTGGCATTAGATAGTAGTTGATTAGGACGGTCAAAGCCTTTGCGACGAGCTTGTGCGTGGTTCTTGGTCACATCATCACTGAATAGGCGTGAAACCACTAACTGAGGTAATAAAGCACCGGCACTCATGCGCTGGTATAGTTCTTCTTTACTCTCGACACTTTGCCACTTTAATAAATCTTCCCAATCAGCATCGCTTAAGTCGTCAATTGACTTGCCATACGTTTGAAGCGCACGGTGTAGAGCTTGTTTTCCATGTTGCTGCTGTTCTTCAATTGGCAGACTACTAAACCAGCGTTTTAGTAGGCGCTGAGCTTTACTAGTAACTACAATACCTAGCCATTCAGCTTTTGGCTTAGCATTTGGATCAACTTCAATTTCTACAGTAGCACCTGTCTTGAGTGTCGAGCCAAGCTTGGCATCTGCGCCATTTATTTTTGCCCCTACTGCAATATGTCCGACCTTAGGTCCTACAGCATAGGCAAAGTCTAATGCAGTAGCCCCACGTGGCAACTCGTAAGCACGACCTTTAGGACTGTAGCACAAAATTTTACGGGTATTTAAATATGAGATGAGCTCATCAATGGTTTCAACCATTTCATCATAGTCAGGATCACCTTCTTGACCATCACTTTCACTGTTTAAGTCAATCAGCTCTTTCATATTACGTAACGAGGCTTTAATCACAGAGCGACTTAGCTCGGAGGCCTGTTCTGCACCAATGACGCCTAAACGAGACACCGCTTCCATTTTGCGTGTAAGCAAAGTCACCTTGATGGTGTCATTATCTCGCTTATAAGTTAGCGTCAACGATTGATTGCCACCGGGTAGAGGATGGCGAATATTGTCTTCAACAAATTGCTCTGAGATACGATATTTATTGATCAAATAATCAGCCAATAAATCACAGTCTTCAATAGAAGTGGTCACAATTTCAAAAGCATAGTGACGCAGTAAATCATTGATTTCACCACGATTACGGAAAAACTGACGATACATTATGACCGTGTTTTCTAAAGCCCGAACATGACCTGAAATTTTATGCTTGTCTAAAACATAGTTGAGATATTGCTGAATGTTTTCTTTTTGGTATTTTCGACCTAGCCCGTGTTGCAATAATTTGTCCGACATTTTGGTATACATGATCGGATCAAGGTTACGATAACATAGGATTTCCATATAGTCGGCTATGTCATTCATACCCATTAAACGAGCAAAGGGGACATAAAATTCCAGTGTTTCAGAGGCAGTAGATTTTTGTTTTTCTGGGCGTACTGAGTCTAGGGTAGACATGTTATGAAGACGATCGGCAAGCTTAATAATTAGGACTCTAGGATCATCTAAAGTCGCAGACATTATTTTATGGAAAGTCGCTGCTTTGTTTTGTTTTTTATTATGTTTAGAGGACTTCAGCTTGGTTACCCCATCTACTAAACGGGTAACAGTTTCTCCAAATAGATCGGTAATTTCTTCATAGGTAACCTCAGTATCCTCTACCGTATCATGCAATATTGCTGCAATGATCGTATCTCTATCAAGTCTAAAACCGGCTAGAATTTCAGCCACAGCGATAGGATGAGTGATATAAGGCTCGCCCGATTTTCTTTTATCTTGAATGTGAGCTTTGTCACCATAAGCGCAGGCCTTAAGGACTTGCTCCTTTTCGTCATCAGTTAGATAGGCAAGTGCACGCATTAAGTTACGCTGTGCTTCATCTACCAGATGGTGGCTTAATTTAGGCAGGTTTTGCATATAAGTCGTTTGGTTTAAATTATCATCATCATAAAGGCTTGGCAAAGGGACGTCTGAAACTATAAAAGAATCTATAACGTTGTCTGCATTGGAAATATTATTGATGGCATGGCCATCTATATCAGTATTTAAAGATTCAATCATATCAACTTCAGTTTGAGATTCGTATAAGCTTTCGCCAAGTTCAGGAATGTTTCGAGCAGTCGGGCTTAACATAAATACATCATCCTTCAGCCAGGCGATAAACAGTAATAGGTATTCAATTTAGTGTTAGAAATCCATAGTATTTTATTATAAGTCTGCCCAATCGTATTCAATGTTAAAAGTATAAAGAAGAGCAGTAAAATATAGTATGGGGATAAAAATTATAAATAAAAAGCTAACCCCTTAATTAATCTTAAAATCAGCTTGGTGTCAACTGTTAAGCTCTAAAAGCAATAAAAAAAACTATAAGTTTTCATTGTTTTGATAAACAAAATAAAAAACCACGACTTGCTGAGTGCTTATCGTGGTTTTATATTTTAGCGGTTAAGGAAGAAAATGAAACAATAGCCTATTCTACCTTGACCGTTAGCGAGTTAGTAATAAAAATTAAAACCCGTGATTGCCACCCAATGCTAAATCTAATGAGTTAGTAGTAAAATGATGGTCAGGTTGGTCTAAGATGTCTTTAGTTACTAAGCCAGCTGCAATCTCGCGTAAGGCTAAAACAGTTGGCTTATCATTATTAACCTCAACTAATGGCTCAGAGATGCCTTTTGCAAGTTGATGGGCGCGCTTGCTGGCAACCAATACCAGCTCAAAGCGGTTATCTACTGCATGTAAGCAGTCTTCTACGGTTACACGTGCCATAAAGTCCTCTTGTAATCACTAAGTGATATAAAAATATTCGATATTGGATTGCTAATCCAACATTATAGCAAATTTACAGAATTAAGTGGGTAGCTTTATATTAACGTTTTCAATTAAAGATAATCACTAAACTCAAAGTTAAGCTATCTAAGACTATTAAATTACTCGGTAATCAAGTCTTTGATAGTATCTCCGTAACGTGCTTGCTGGCGGGCAAGGGTCTGACGCTTTGCAACGATAATAGATTTTAGTTCTGTCAAAGCGGCTTCAAATTGATCATTAATGACCACATAATCAAAATGAACGTACTGCTGCATTTCTGTCACCGCACCTGCGAGACGTTTTTCAATAACTTCTTGAGAATCTTGTCCGCGTGAAGATAGGCGTTGACGTAAAGTGGTCTTACTTGGGGGCAAGATGAAGATCATTGTCACATCATCATAACGTTCTTTAACCTGTAAAGCACCTTGCCAATCAATCTCTAGTATCACATCAATACCTGAGTTTAACTGGTTGTTCACGCTTTGCATCGACGTTCCATAATAGTTATCGAACACCTGAGCGTGCTCAAGAAACTCACCTGCTTGTATGCCCTCTATAAATTCAGCAGGTTCGATAAAATGATAATCTTGACCTTCTATCTCGCCTGGGCGAGGATTACGAGTGGTATGTGAGACGCTGACTGCTAGATCATTTGTGGTAGCAATCAGTTGCTTAACAAGGGATGTTTTGCCAGTGCCAGAAGCTGCTGTGACAATAAAAAGTGAACCTTTCATGAATGAAATCTCTTTAGGTTGGTTTCTTTGCAATGATAATAATCTAGATTATGAAAAATAGATGTTAATTACGCCAAAATAACAGCTTCGATGCGTGCTATTTTACGGGATATGTTAAAGTAGTCATAAAATAGTTTGTCAAAGTTAGTTAATCGCATAATTGATTGACTTAATTAGACTAACTCAATTTGGCTAACGTAATTTATCCGATTATCTATTGTGAAGGTCTGTTATGCAAATTTATCTTGCAAATCCACGTGGATTTTGTGCCGGTGTTGATCGTGCTATTGCCATCGTTAATGAAGCATTGACCCGCTTTGAGCCTCCTATTTATGTGCGTCATGAAGTGGTTCATAATAAATTCGTAGTTTCTGACTTAGCCAATCGTGGCGCCGTATTTGTGGAAGAGCTCCATGAAGTGCCAGACGGTTCAATCGTTATTTTTTCGGCACACGGCGTGTCTAAAGCTGTAGAAGTTGAAGCCCAACGCCGTGATTTGACTGTGTTCGATGCTACTTGCCCCTTGGTTACTAAGGTTCATATTGAAGTGGCAAAATTTGCCCGTGATAGTATGGATGCGATTTTGATTGGTCATCAAGGTCATCCAGAAGTAGAAGGTACGATGGGCCGTTTTAGCGCTAAGTTTGGCGGCGAAATTTATTTAGTCGAGAATGAAGAAGACGTTGCAAGATTAGAAGTTAATAACCCTGATAAATTAGCTTTTGTTACTCAAACTACTTTGTCTATGGACGACACAGCCAAAGTTATTGATGCATTGCGTAACAAGTTCCCAAAAATTCAGGGACCTCGTAAAGATGATATTTGCTATGCCACCCAAAACCGTCAAGATGCGGTAAAAGACTTGGCCAATCGCTGTGAAGTAGTGCTAGTAGTAGGATCTCCAAATTCTTCAAACTCAAATCGTCTGCGTGAACTTGCTGAGCGCATGGACTGCCGTGCGTATCTTATTGACAATGCAGGCGAAATGGAAAAAGAGTGGTTCAATGGCGTTAAGGCTGTGGGAGTAACCGCCGGTGCTTCTGCCCCTGAAATTCTTATCCAAGAAGTTTTACAACAGTTACAGCAGTGGGGAGGAGATTTGCCGGATGAGCTTAGAGGTATTGAAGAAAATGTAACTTTTAGCTTACCGAAAGAACTGCGTATTCCTGTGCAGCAAGTAGGTTTATAATGATACACGGTTAGGATTTATTGAAGACTGTAGCTTGTAAAAGTTACAGTTTTTTTATTTAACACTACAAACAACATTACTCTAAAAACATGGGTTTATAAAACTGCATAACTGGTTAAGGATGACTTATGGCTTCATATTACAAATTTCTTAAACGAGAAAAGCTGCCAGATGGTAGTGTCATTGCTTATTATAAAGCGACGAAACATGCCCAAGGTGCATGGAATGAAAATGAGCAACACATGGCGCCGGCAACTGGGATTTTGACCCGTGAAATTGTTAACTTTCATCCACACGATAGGTTACGTTTGGCACGTGTAAGCTTAGATATTTTAGGTTTAATACCTCTTGATGACTTTACCATAACCACCCGGTATATTCGTCCAGGTAAGACCATAGAGCTAATCGAAGCTGTGTTAAACAGTGGGGGACGCGACAGTATTATAGCTAGAGCATGGAGATTATGTACCGGTGATACCTCTTCTATAGCTGGTTTAGAAGATCAAGTTATAGATTCGCATCCTGATCAATTGCCATCGTGGGAGGAGATGAAAGGATGGCCAGGTGGATTTATTGAAAGTATTGATTTGGCAGCTACACCTAATCGCCGTCCTGGTAAGGGACTGGTTTGGGTAACTACTGACTTTGAAATGGTTGAAGGTGAGTCTACAGATGACATCGTTCGAATCTTAGGATTGGTCGATACCGCAAATGGAGTCGTGCCTCGTAAAGGGCCAAATTTAAGTAAAATGAATTGGATGTTTCCAAATACAGATTTACAAATTCATATGTACCGATTGCCACAAGGAAAATGGCTAGGCATTGAAGCAGTTCAACAATATGGAGAAGATGGTATTGGCCTAACCAGTGCTATTCTACATGATCTTCAAGGACCATTTGGACGCAGTGAACAAATACTAACTATTCGCCCCATTATAAGGTAGCCTTTGAGGCGTATCACTATATGACAATAAGATTTAGTACAGTTCGTTTTAAAAAGGCTTGAAAAAAATATACTATGACCCTATTAGTTAGATACCTATAGCTAATAAGAAGCTAAAAATCAGCTAATAAATAATCCATAGCTAATAAGTTAACCACAGCTAATAAAGTTTCAAGAGCTTGTAGCTATAATGAACAATGAACTAACTTCTAACTTTAGGTTTAGTAGCTTTAAGTTAGGTTTTACATTTTGCATAGCCAAATTATAGCTATAAGCTATCGAGCGTTTATTAGTATAAAAATAAAATCATATAAAAATTAAGAGGATATTATGAGCGACAATCAGCAAACCGACAATCTACAAACAGACAATCAACAAACAGACAATCAACAAGCCGACACTCAACAAACTGACAATCAAAACGCCACCCAGCACGTTTTTGAAGCTGAGGTTGCACAGCTGCTGCATTTAGTGACTCACTCACTGTATTCTAATTCTGATATTTTTGTGCGTGAATTGGTATCGAACGCGTCAGATGCTTGTGATAAATTACGCTTTGAAGCGACAGGTGATGACAGCTTATATGAAGAGGATGGCGAGTTAAAAGTTCGTATTGATATCGATGAAGAAGCAAAAACCATTACCTTTATAGACAATGGTATTGGTATGAATGAAGCGGACACTATCGAAAACTTAGGAACAATCGCTAAATCAGGTACCAAGGCATTCTTAGAGCAATTGTCTGAATCGCAAAAGCAGGATGGTCAACTTATTGGACAGTTTGGGGTTGGTTTTTATTCAGGCTTTATTGTTGCTGATACTATTACCGTTGAATCTCGTAAAGCAGGCGAGTCTGCCAATGCTGGTGTACGCTGGGTCTCTGATGGCACTGGTAGATTTACCACTGAAGCTATCACTAAACAAAGCCGTGGTACTTCAATTACGCTACATCTAAAACAAGAATTTAGCGAAGGTGAAGACAATTACTTGGATCGTGACAAAATCAAGCGTCTAGTAAACAAATATTCTGATCATATTAGTCTTCCCATTCAAATGCGTAAAGAAGTATGGCAAGAAGATGTACCTGAAGAAGGCGATGACGATAAAGTAGATGAGTTTGGTGCAGCAGTGACTGGCAACGGTGAAATGGTATTAACTGATGAATGGGAAACCATCAACAAAGCCAGTGCCCTATGGACACGTTCAAGCTCAGATATTGATGACGAAGAATATATTGAATTCTATAAGAATATTAGCTATGACTTCAATGAGCCATTGGCTTGGACCCATAATCGTGTTGAAGGTCGTGTTCAATACACACAGCTTTTATATATCCCATCAAAAGCACCATTTGACCTGTATGCGCGTGAACAACAACATGGTCTAAAACTATATGTGAAACGTGTATTCATTATGGATGACGCGGAACAGTTGTTGCCTATGTATCTACGCTTCGTAAAAGGGGTTATTGATTCAGCAGACCTACCTTTGAACGTCAGCCGCGAGATTCTACAAGAGTCTCGTGATGTGAAGTCTATCCGCGATGGTAACGCACGTCGAATTTTGACCTTGCTAGCTAGTTTAGCCAATAGTGAAGATAGTGATCAACAAGACAAGTTCAAACAGTTCTACAATGAATTTGGCGATGTGATTAAAGAAGGTCTTGGCGAAGACATGTCTAACCAAGAGCGTATTGCCAAGCTATTACGTTACGCGACTAGCACTAATGATGCTATAGAAACTGGCTTTGCTGATTACAAAGAGCGTATGAAGGATGGCCAAAAAGCGATTTACTATCTAACAGCTGAAAACTTAGCTGCTGCTAAAAACAGTCCTCAGTTAGAATTATTCAAGAAGAAAGGTATTGAAGTTATTCTGATGACCAGTCGTGTAGATGAATGGGCAATGAACTTCCTACAAGAGTTTGATGGTACAGCGCTGCAAAACATTGCTAAAGGTGCAGTAGACTTAGGTGATTTGCAAGACGAGGCTGAAAAAGAAGAAGCTAAGAAGGCAGAGGAGAGCTTAAAGCCAGTTGTCGATAAATTAAAATCAACACTAGGTGGCCGTGCTAAAGATGTTCGAGTGTCCAATCGCCTAGTGGATAGCCCTGCTGTATTAGTAACGCCAGAAGGTGAGCTGTCACCTCAGATGATCCAAATGTTAAAGCAAATGGGTCAGGAAGTACCAGAGACTCAGCCTATTTTAGAAGTCAATCCAAACCATCCTTTGATTCAAAAACTAGAATCTAGTGATCAATCTGATAGCGACTTTGATAATTTGGCTCAGGTTATTTTCGACCAAGCTTTACTTGCAGATGGCGGACAACTTGAAGACCCAGCGGCTTACCTAAAACGTGTTAATGAGCTGTTGTTAAAATAAGCCGATTGTTTAGATATTAATATCCATTAAAAAAGGACTCGTTTATGAGTCCTTTTTTTTGGTTTGGGTGTTTATAGGTTGGAGGCTTATGCTACTTGTAGTTAGCTACTAATAAGCAAGATACTAGGTTAGCAAGACACTAAGTTAGCAAAACACTAGGT
>NZ_JAGLBC010000099.1 GCF_018260395.1 Psychrobacter sp. | reverse complement strand
ACTGACAAATGGTTTCACGTGGAACTTTTTAAGTTTAGTTGTTCCATGTGAAACATCTATCATTAATAATGTGCTATTAAAATATGTACAATTAAATTATGTGCTATTAAAAAAGTTAAGCGGTATTTTGAATAATAGGAGTATATGTTTAAATAATAACAGTTTAGTTTTAAAGAATAGAGAGGTTACTCCAGATGAAAAGTCTTCGGAAAAATATCATTAATCAAAAAAATACTAAAAAATAATGTTAAATAGTTAATGCATTCACTAAAGGCTTTAGGGTGATTATTAATTTATGAATACTTTTTTGCCTATTGAATTCTTTGGTAAATCCGCCAGACAAACCAAGCTTTCATTACTAATACCACTTACCAGAAATTTATCAGAATCCGCAAAGTACTCCATCACTCCTACAGGGGTATAAGCTAAAGTTTGATCTTGTTCAATAACCCACACATACACAGTAATTGGACTCTTTGGGCGAGGTTGTTTTTTGGTCAATTGCTCAAGTTGAGCCTCATGAATGGCGCTTCTTGGTAAGCGTACTCCTAGCTCGATTTGACCATAGTCAATATGCATCGATGCGAGCATCCCAGGTGCCAATTGTTCTTTACTATTCTCTCCTGCGACTAGAGGTGCTTGAACAAACAAAGTATTTGATTTAGGCTCAGGAATGATATGGCTAATTTGACCGGTAAACTCTTTTTGCAATTTATGCACAGTAAACGTCACAGGATTACCCACGGCAAGCTGAGACTCGGTAGATAAAGGTAGTTTGCCAATCAGTTGCAATTTTTTTGTATTGGCCACCGTAATGATAGGTGATGATAAGTTACTCTGTGTCGCACTAACCGAATTAGAATCATTACCATCTGCGGAGTTATTGTTAGAATTTCCCTCAATATTATCTTTGGTATTAACCGAAATCTTGCTATTAGGGTCAGTAATTGCCGTAACAGTACCTTTAATAGGCGATTTAAATACTAAGGTTACCGCCACTGGTTTTTCAATAGGAGATGACTCTGCGGTTGATGCGTTATGAGTAAACTGTGCATTGCCGTTCGGAGGCAAAGATTTTTCACTACGTGTCTCGGCCTTAGTATGAGCTTGTATAGAAGCAGTATCGCTTTTAGGTATATTTTTAATTTGAACACCGTTGACATATACTTCAACAAATTCATCGTTAATCTCATTGCCAATCTCAGTATCAATCTCATTGCCAATCTCATTAACAATATAGTGAAGTTTACTCTGTGCTATTTTACTTTTAATTTCTAATACAGGCTGACCTTGTTCAACTTCTTGTCCTGCTTCAACCTTAATAGATGCAAATAAAACAGGATAGGACGTCTTAATATCAACACGCTCAACAGGCACCAAACTACCTTCTAGATTAAAACTAGGCTGATAACGCTCAGGGGTACTGGTCTGAACCATTGAATGGTCTATCACAATTTTATCTTCAAACAATTGAACCAAAGTATCTGCATTCGGTTTTGGCTTTGAGTCGCACCCTCCTACTATTATGGTCGTTACCATAGCCAATAACATCGCCTTCAGATATTGCTTAATAAGCGCAGGCTTGCTATTGATTGTATGGGTCAAGAATAACGACATGTTTAAGTCCTATAAAGATACTGTATTGAGTTTAGATACTGTATTTAGTTTAATTAAATTACTTTGACAAAAAAATGCACTGACATTAGCTTTAAAAAAATAGCTTTAAAAAAATTAGCAACTGCCTAAGAAAAGCTGTCTCATAAGGTATTTTAAGGCATTAAGCCCTTAGTCTTGTTAATGGATTGTTTTAAGTTTGTGCGTAGGGGTTGAAATTTGGCCTAATAACCTTTATCAAGCACTAAGAATATAAAAAAGTGCATGGCAAAAACAACATGGTTTGAGTTAGCAAAATATTATCAAAAAAAGCAAAATATTCTAAATTAGACCTTTGAACGACTAAAAAATATGGTTATATGAATCTAACCTACTAACTAAAAGCTACTTAAATTATTGTAACTATTTAAATCACTAAGGAGATACCATGAGTAATAATGAAGCGAACAATTCAGTACCCCACCAAGCAAATGATCAAGCAACTGAGACTGTGGCTCATAACAATATTGAGCGTCCTGAGACCGTATTAGAGCAGACCCTGAACGAATTTAACCCTGAAGTAAATGGTGATAGTACTATTGCTAATGATATTGATGTCAGTGTGTATGAAGAGCGTATTGCTCAACTTGAAAACGAAGTAAAAGCTGCAAAAGAAGGCCAAGCTCGTGCCAATGCGGATGCTTATAATGCACAAAAACGCATGGAACAAGAAACTGAAAAGAGCCGTAAATTTGCGCTACAGAAGTTTGCTAAAGAGCTGTTAGAGGTGGTTGATAACTTAGAGCGTGCCATTATTAGTGTCCAAGCCGATAATGATGCTGACGATGCTATTATGGAAGGGGTGAAGCTTACTCATAAAACGCTGTTAAATGCATTGAATAAACAAGGCGTAGAAGTGGTAGACCCACAACAAGAGGCTTTTAACCCTGAATTGCATGAAGCTGTGGGTATACATCCTGAAGCACCTGCCGATACAGTAGGTGAAGTGCTACAAAAAGGCTATACCTTAAATGGTCGTTTATTGCGCCCAGCTATGGTAAAAGTAGGTCAGTAATCGACTCAATAATGTTAAATAATTCGCTTAATCGTATTTTTCAAAGTCTAAAAACACATAAAAAGACAAAAAGTTATCAATTTTACTTAACTTTGGCTTGAAAAATCGTCGAGCCAAACCGATATATAGAAACAAGTAGCAAGGCTTACTGCGTAGCTTTAAAACGTTCATTTCTGATACAGCCAGTTTTATTATAGCTAGTATTCATTAAGGGAGTTTCATTTTGGACAGTAAGCCAAATGCTGATATTGAAATAAACACAAACAATAAATAATTTGGAGTTTTATATTATGGCTAAAACAATTGGTATTGATTTAGGTACAACCAACTCATGTGTGGCAGTAATGGAAGGTGATAAGGTTAAAGTCATCGAAAATGCTGAAGGTACCCGCACAACGCCTTCTATCATCGCTTATAAAGATGGTGAAATCCTAGTAGGTCAGTCTGCAAAACGTCAAGCAGTTACCAACCCTAATAACACGCTATATGCTATTAAGCGTCTTATCGGTCGCCGTTTTGAAGACAAAGTGGTACAAAAAGATATCGGTATGGTGCCTTATAAAATCGTTAAAGCAGACAACGGTGATGCTTGGGTAGAAGTTAATGGTAAAAAAATGGCCCCGCCACAGATTTCTGCTGAAATTTTAACAAAAATGAAAAAAACAGCAGAAGACTATTTAGGTGAAAAAGTAACTGATGCTGTTGTTACAGTTCCTGCATACTTTAATGACTCACAGCGTCAAGCTACTAAAGATGCTGGTAAAATTGCTGGTCTAAACGTTAAGCGTATTATCAACGAACCAACCGCAGCAGCGCTAGCCTATGGTATGGATAAGAAAAAAGGCGATAGTACAGTCGCTGTATATGACTTAGGTGGTGGTACATTTGACGTATCAATCATTGAAATCGCTGACGTTGATGGTGAACAACAATTTGAAGTGTTATCTACCAATGGTGATACTTTCTTAGGTGGTGAAGATTTTGACTTGGCTTTAATTGACTATTTGGTTGAAGAGTTCAAAAAAGAGCAAGACTTTAATCTAAAAGGCGATCCATTAGCCATGCAGCGTCTAAAAGAAGCTGCTGAAAAAGCTAAAATCGAATTATCAAGTGCTCAAAGTACTGATGTAAACTTACCATACATTACTGCTGATGCATCAGGTCCTAAGCATTTAGTGGTAACAATTAGTCGCTCTAAGCTTGAAGCTTTAACAGAAGAGCTAGTAAAACGTACTATTGATCCTTGTAAAATAGCTCTAGAAGATGCTGGCTTGAAGGCAAGTGATATTGACGATGTTATCTTAGTCGGTGGTCAAACTCGTATGCCATTGGTTCAAAAAACCGTTGAAGAATTCTTCGGTCAAGAGCCACGTAAAGATGTGAACCCAGATGAAGCTGTAGCAGTAGGTGCAGCGATTCAAGGTGCTGTATTATCAGGTGACAAAACTGACGTCTTATTACTTGATGTTACACCATTGACGCTTGGTATTGAAACTATGGGCGGTGTAATGACCCCAATCATCGAGAAAAACACGATGATCCCTACTAAAAAATCACAAGTGTTCTCAACTGCTGAAGACAATCAGCCAGCGGTAACGATTCAGGTATATCAAGGTGAGCGTAAAGTAGCTTCACAGAATAAATTGCTAGGTAACTTCAATCTAACAGATATCCCACCTGCACCACGTGGTATCCCTCAGATCGAAGTAACCTTTGACATTAACGCTGATGGTATCATGAATATTTCAGCAAAAGACAAAGGTACTGGTAAAGAGCAGAGCATTCAGATCAAAGCCGACTCTGGTTTATCGGATGAAGAAATCGAGCAAATGGTACGCGATGCAGAAGCTAATGCCGCTGAAGATGAAAAATTCGCAGCGCTTGCTCAAGTTCGTAACGAAGCCGACGGCCGTATTCATGCTATCCAAAAAGCAATGAAAGATGCTGAGGATAAAGTGACAGAAGAAGAGAAAACTTCAGTTGATACTGCAATCAGTGACCTTGAACTTGCGGCTAAAGAAGATGATCATGAAGACATCAAAGCCAAGCTTGAAGCGTTAGACAATGCATTCTTACCAATTAGCCAAAAGATTTACTCAGCTGGTCAAGGTACAGAAGGTGTAGATCCAACTCAAGCAGCTGAAGGTGCAAAAGCTGATAATGCTACTGATGATGATGTGGTAGATGCTGAGTTCACAGAAGTGAATGAAGAAGACAAAAAGTAAAACCTAGATAATATTGGTTTATTGTTCAAATTGATCATTGTAATTAAGACCGCACTCTTAGAGTGCGGTTTTTTTTATCTAATAGATAGCAGTTGTATTATAAAGCTACAGCTGATCAATAAGACGAGCACAGTCTGAAGTCGTTAATTGAGCATTCATGACTAGTCTAATCCTTGAAGTGTTAACAGGTACAGTAGGTGGACGAATAGGTAAGGCATAGAATCCAGCTTGTTGTAAGTCTTGAGCCTTTTTAACAGCGCTCGCATTGTCTCCGACTATATAAGGAATAATTGGAGATTGGTAAACTATATTGGGGTCGTTGTTTATCGCTTGAGACACGCTAACTGAAAGCTGAGCAAGATGGCTACGTAAAGTAATAAGGTTAGGCATTTTTGCCAATACAAATCTAGTCCAGCAATGGGTGACGGGCGGCAGCGCCGTACTAAAGATAAAAGAACGCATTTGATTAATGAACCACTGCTTAATGGGCTCATTACAAATGATATAGGCGCCCATAGAAGCAAAAGCTTTACCAAAAGTGCCTACCAGATAGTCTATATCCTCTAAAGTCTGGGTTTCCTCAGCCAGTCCTAATCCATTGCGACCCAAGACACCTACAGCATGGGCTTCATCTACATATAGCTCAATCCTTGGATCCTTGGCTTTAAGACCAACTAGAGCTTTTAAATCTGCCCGATCACCATCCATACTAAAGATGCTCTCTGTCACTATGATAATGCGCGCCACGCTGTCATCTGCTTCTTGTATCAGACTAGCCAAGTGATTTAAGTCATTATGTCGATAGCGTTGATAAGTACATTGTTTACTGCTAATAAGACGCACCCCATCTATCAGGCTGGCGTGAATCAGGGTGTCTGTCAAAATCAAAGTAGTCAGTGGTAATTTTGCCAATGCCGGTATTACCCCAATATTGGCATGGTAGCCACTATTTACCACCAATACAGCTTTTTGGCTTATGGCTCGCTGTTCCTCGCTTAATCCAAGTTTGTACCAATCTAACAGTTCGTCCTCTAAAAGTTGTAGCTGTTCATGATTGCCCGTTAATAAGCGTGAGGAGGTAGAGCCCATTTTTGGTAACAAAGATTCAGGCATCTCATTTAAATAGTTTAAGAAATCGAATTGTAACCTTTTATCATTGGCTAATCCTAAGTAATCATTGCTTGAAATGTTAAGTAAGGAGATATTGTTTGAAACTATCCATTGATCTTGATGTTTTATTTTTGGTAGTTGTCGATACTGTTGCTTAGACTTTAATGTTTCGAGTACTTGGTTAATAGTAGAGTGTGTCGGTCCCATTATATACAGATGTCCTAAAATAAATTTGAGTTAGAATAGCGCTTTTCTTTATGAATTGAAGCTATAAGATTTATAAAAATAATAAAATTGTAAGAGATTGAGGTTTTACAATATGTATAAAGTATTACAGAAAAACCTAAATGTAACAAATCTTTTCAAAAAACGGTTTATGTAACCGTTGGCATAAACAATAGCCGTAAAAATTAACTTCTTACCTATTAAACATAGACAGAATAAGTTTCAAACCTTGTATAAAATGCGTACATCGACAACGAGTAAGATGTTTCATTACTTCGATGATAGATACTTTTATTTATTATTGTCTTACATTTAATACTATTGATTTGGAGAAAAGAATGAAAACTTTACATAAAACTTTATTGGTTCTAGCTACTGGTACATTATTCACAGCTGGTGCTCAAGCTGCTATTAGCTATGGTAATGGTATGACAGCACAGCCTTATCTTGGTGCTAAAATTGGTCAATATGATCTTAATATTGATAATGCAGACAAAGCAACTTCTTATGGTGTTTATGGTGGTGCCAAATTTACGCCATATTTCGGCTTAGAAGCTGAGTACTTAACTACTAGTGATGAAAACGCTGGTGAAGATGCTGTTTCTAAGAGTGAGTATAGTGCTGATACTTATGGCCTATATGCTACAGCTGATTACGCCATTCCAAGTGCAAACGGTCTATATGCTAAAGGACGTTTAGGATACGCAAAAAATAAGGTTGAAGTTAAAGACACTGTTAAATCTACTAATGTAAAAGATACAACCAAAATTGATGATACAGGTGTTGCTGGTGGTTTAGGTTTAGGCTTTAATGTATCACCTAATGCTTCAATCGAAGCGATGTATAACTGGTACCCTTCAATTGATGTAGACAATGGTGACAGCATTGACGCTTCTGGCGTTACTTTAGGCGCTCATGTTAAATTCTAATTTAACGGTTTATCTGCTTTAAAGGTTTAATAGCTACTTTAAATTTCGATAAATTAAGTCTTACAATGTTTTATCAAAAACGATCGCATATGCGGTCGTTTTTTTATTTCTAATATTATATTTTGATATTTACCAGTATGGTTTGCCAAGCGCTTATACTCAAAGCATCGTCATAATTTTCATTAAACGTTGACTACTTTTATTAGTAAATTTAACAATACACTTGACTAAAAAGTTTAAGTAAATCAATTACAGTTGTATGCAGATAGAAATGTCTCATATCATTAAGTAACAACTAAGCTATCAAAGTCAAACACAGTCTTTGAAATATTTTGTTACTATTACGACATAGAAAGAGAAATGGATTTAAAGCTAAAAATTTCAGCATTTAGTAATGATTCATTTAACTTCTAAGCAAATCAATTCTTTGCTATCTATCTAGCTAGCTAACTAAATAATTAGATAACCCAATAATTAGATAACTATATAAATAGGAGTACGATAATGAAATTATTTCAAAAAACGCTTTTAGCGGTTGTTGCTGGTTCATTGGTTACTGTAGGCGCTCAAGCGGCTACTAACTATGGTATGACTGCACAGCCCTATATCGGTGCTAAAGTTGGTCAGTATGATCTAGATGCTGCTAAAGATGCTGCTACTTCATATGGTATCTACGGCGGTGCGAAATTTACACCAAACTTTGGTGTAGAAGCTGAGTATATGACTACTAGTGATGAAGATTTTTCAACTACTCTTGTAGAAAAGTCAGAATATAGTGCTGATGTATATGGTTTATATGCAACCTATGACTATACTTTCCCAGGCTCACAAATGTATGCCAAAGGACGTCTAGGGGTAGCTAAAAACGAAGTTAAATTAGATTCTAAAAATGTTTTAGGCGTAAATAATGGTGACTACTCTGATACTGGAGTAGCTGGTGGTGTTGGTGTTGGCTATAACCTAGCGCCTAACGCTGCAGTTGAACTGGCTTACGATTGGTATCCAAAAGTAAAAGATGTAGGTAATAAAGGCGACTTAGATGCATCAGGTATTACTTTAGGTGCTAACTTTAAGTTTTAATTTTAGACATATAATTGAAATCTTAAATTTAGTTAAGCTGCAAAATTAAATCAAAAAATGATCGCTTCGGCGGTCATTTTTTTGTTACGTTATTAAACTATATAGCTTTATATTTAGAGGTATATTGAGAGAGTGGTTTTGAGTGGTTTTGAGTGGCTTTTTGTGAAATTAGTGAAACTATGAATTTACTGTTTAAGATTTAATGATTCTGTGGATTTATTGATTCTGTGGAGTGAATGAAAGAATTAAGCCAATTTGTTTTATTTATATATCGTATTAAATTTGCATGATAAAACCAATTAAATGAGAGTTAAGTATCAATTGTCTACACAGTTTTAAGTCGATATTTTAATCTATGGCTGTCATGACAAATTTGAAAAAATGACCTCGTTTAACACTAACTTAAAAATTATTATTAAAGTGGTTCGAGATTAATTATTAG
>NZ_JAGLBC010000010.1 GCF_018260395.1 Psychrobacter sp. | reverse complement strand
TTATTCTCCTTTACTATGGATTATAAGCAGTTACACAAAGTTTGGGAAACTCCCGGCCAGCAACTTAGGCAATACTCCGAGTGTTTGCCGCGCTTCTTATATTCATCCCAAAGTCATTAATAGTTTTTTAAATAATGAGTTTGTTGAAGCATACAAAAAGGGCTATCGCGGGCGCACAAAACAATTCCAGCAGCTCAGTGAAAAAGCATTGTTGGTATTTTTGACAGCAAACGAGTAGTCTATCATCAGACTATCTATTTTTAATATCTCATTTAGTTACAGTCGTATTATTTATGGCCCATTTTGAAATATCTTCTATGTTTATGACTGCTCAACCTGTTCTAATCAAACAGTTAGATAGGGCTATGGCGTCGCTTGAATCCATTTCTGTAGGAGACTGGGCGTGGGTAGGGGTGGCTGTTCACCTATTATTGACGGTATTTATGGTAATCCGTATTTTGTCTACCCAACGAAATACAGGAATTGCCATAGCTTGGTTGGTACTTTTATTTGCTATTCCATTTTTTAGTATCATGGCTTACATATTAGTCGGCGAGCCTTATTTAGGAAAAAGTTATAAAGTCCGTAATACACAGGCTCAAAATTTATTAAAAGGTGTGGCACAACGCCAAGACATACAATTGGCGCAAGTGGACGATACACTTCCTAAACGCTATCAAGGCGTAAGTCGTATTGGAACTTTCGATACCGGTTTTGGAGTTTACGACAAGCATCGGATGCAGTTATTAACTTCCGCAGATAGCACCTTTGATTCATTAATTCAGGATATAAATAATGCATCCAACATAATTTTGATGGAGTTTTATATAATTTATCCTAAAGGTCGCGTACAAGAGGTGTTCCAAGCATTAATTGAAGCCGCTCAAAGAGGGGTGGAGTGTCAGATATTGGCGGATAGTGTAGGTAGTTTTAGCTTCTTTACTGATGATTGGCATGAAAGAATGGTGGAAGCTGGCGTTGTTGTTCATCAATCCTTACCGGTAGGTTTATTTAAAACCTTGTTAAAACGTAGTGACTTACGCAATCACCGCAAAATAGTGGTTATTGACGACGACATTGGTTATACCGGTAGTTTTAACTTAGTAGATCCTGAGTTTTTTAATCAAGACAAAGCGGTAGGTCAGTGGATTGATCTCATGATGCGTATTCAAAGCGATAATGCTGTTAGTGTGGTGACTGCATTGGCTGCAGTTAGTGTTACCGATATTGGCGCAGAAAGTACACGTAATTTAGAGCAGCTTGGGTATCGTATTGAAAATAATATTAATATGTATACCCGTAAGCTATATCGGCGTCAGCCCGCTATTAATGATATCAACGACAAAGCTTCGGGTTATTTGGCTAGACAAATTTTATCTAATAATCTAAGTGATGAATATGGTCATGACTTTAAGGCTTCAGAGCAAGATCCTAACCATGAGGTGACTGAAGATAGCGCAGAAAACAATATACCTGCTTATATGCGTACCATTGCCAATCTCCCAGCCATAGAAAATGTAATGGCACAAGTTATTCCTTCAGCACCACGCATTACTGAACACGTGATTTATAATACGCTGTTGACCATTTTTCACAGAGCTGATTACCGCATTCAGATTACCACGCCTTACTTTGTTCCAGACGAAGCTTTATTGGCAGCGTTAACTACGGCGGCCAAACGAGGGGTTGAAGTCACTATACTTTTGCCAAAAAAAGTAGACTCATTTTTGGTACAGCACGCTTCTCAAGCTTCCTACTCAATATTAATGGAAGCGGGGGTGAAAATAGCACTTTTTAAAAGGGGTTTGTTACACGCCAAAACAGTAATTATAGATGATGACTACTGCTTGTTCGGTACAGTTAATATGGATATGCGAAGTTTCTATTTAAATATGGAGATTAGCTTAGCCTTATATAGTCCCAGTATTGTCAAACAAGTTTATGAATGCCAACAGTCTTACCTAACTCAGTGTGAAATACTGACTTTAGAAGAATGGGAAAGTCGTCCTACTTATAAACAACTTTTTGATTCAGGGATACGCTTATTTAGTCCTTTACTATAGGTATAGGGATAGCTACATGGCTCAAACTATTGATAGTATTTTCTATTTTATAGGGTTTAAATGCGTTAAAATACCGGCTATTTTTAAATCAGTTTGTTTTAAAAGCAGCTTTTTTATCTTTATTTGCCATTTTTAAATTAAGAGCTGCATTAATTATATAACAAGTAAACATGGGTTGATTATGGCACATAATAAAAAAACCAAAGCTGCAAACTCAGCCTATAAATTGGCGTTACAGAATGCAAAATCAAGTACCACTATTAACCCACCTTGGTATTATAATTTGGCGATAAAGGTGTTAAAACCTGTTTATAGAGCAGTACTGTGGCGCCGCTATAACAAAGCCAAAAAAGGCGACATCTTAGTTGCAGATTACAAACAAGAGATTGATGCCCGTTATGGTCGCAACTACCCTGATTTTGCCAGGGGCTCTTTAAAACACACTCATCCAGATGTAAATACTTCGCCTTTTAATAAAGCAAATATATGGTGTCACGCTGTATCTTTAGGCGAGACCAATACTATTGCACCAATGCTAAAGATAATGTTACAGCAAGGCGCAAGGCTTTGGATCACTAATACCACACAAACTGGCTTTGCCCGCACTGCACAGTTATTCTCAGATGAGATATCAAGTAAGCAAGTGATTCATACCTTTGTGCCAGTAGATGATAAAGCCATTATCAAAAAATTTATTAAAAATGCTAAGCCGGATTTGGCTATGTTTGTAGAGACTGAACTGTGGGCGAATATACTGTCTGAGTTAAAACAGTCAGATGTGCCTTCAGTATTGGTGAATGCTAGACTGTCGCAAAAATCTTTTGAGAAATATGCGAAGTACGAATCTGTTACCAAAAGCCTGATGCATAATATCAGTATGATTATTGCCCAAGATGCAGACTCGGCAAAACGTTTTCGAAAATTGGGTGTCGAAGTGGTCAAGATTCGACGTGCAGATTCTTTAAAGTGGTCAACTGGTCGTTCACTGGCAAGTTTTGAGTCTAAGGATGTTAATTCCACTTTGTCAGACAGTAAACAAGATTTGCAATCGAAGTTTAGCCTAAATGCTGAGGCGCTGAATCGTCCAATATGGGTAGCGGGAAGTACCCATGAAGGAGAGGAGAAGGCAGTTATTGAGGCGCATAAGCAATTAATTACTAAGGCGAATCTAGCTAACGCTTTGCTTTTATTAGTTCCCCGTCATCCTGAGCGCTTTGATGCTGTCGCTGAATTGCTTGAACAGTCAGAAATGGTATATCACAGACGTAGCGAGCAACAGCTTATTGATTCTAATACCCAAATTTATTTAGCAGATACTATGGGCGAATTAACCTTATGCTATCAATTATCCAATGTGGCATTTGTGGGGGGCTCTTTAGTAGATATTGGCGGTCATAATCCCATTGAAGCTGCCCAATTTGGCAAACCGATTATTATGGGACCTTTTACCCAGTCTTGCCATGAAGTCGTTGTTGCCTTAACTGAAGTAGGAGCATTAAAAGTAGTTAGTGCAGCGAATGCTACTGGCAAAGACAATAAATCAAAAATAGACAGTACTATGGCAAATGCAAGTTTAGCTGAGAGTTTAGCTGAAAGTGTGGCAAATTGGTTAAGTCACAATGATGAAGCCCTTGCAGCGGGTAAAAAAGGTCAGCAGTTAGTCGAAGTCAAAAGTGATGCCATGATAAAGCAGTTGGCAATGATTGAAGGATTGTTAAAAAAATCGCAAAAAACTGATGTATCTGTTGATCCAAAAGAGGAAGTAGTTGATTTAGACCACTTTAAAGTACGTAAACGTGGAGAAGGTGAGAGTTAGTGAATGTCTTACTGTTACCGCCAATAGATATAGAACAATCATCTATCTACATCACTGATAGTATTCAAATCAATCATGTTCAACAAGTTTTAGGATTGTTGCCTGGAGATAGTCTAAAAGTAGGCAGTATCAATGGTAACCTAGGTACTGCCATTATCGAAAATGTGTCGGCTAGCCAGCTAAAGTTGATCGATATTCAATTGGATAAGCCTCCCCCTAACAAACTTGACTTAACAGTAATTCTTGCATTACCCCGTCCAAAGGTATTACGTCGACTTTTGATAGATATGACTGCCATTGGGGTTCAAAAAATTATCTTAGTAAACAGTTATCGTACCGATAAAAGTTATTGGCAAAGTCCGATGCTCAATAGGATAGATGAGTTTATCCAAGAGGGCTTACAACAAGGAGTAGATACTATACCGCCTGTTGTACAATTAAAAAAACGTTTCAAGCCTTTCGTTGAAGATGAACTTAGTCTATGGGCATCAAGCCAATGCATGGTCGTTGCTCATCCTTATGGTTCAGTATCATTTAATCAATTTATAAAGCAGGCAGGCTTGCCCCAAGTTATATGTATTGGTGCTGAAGGGGGGTGGATTGATTATGAGATAAGGTTGTTACGAGACAATGGTTGTCAGCCTATTACTATAGGCAGTCGAATTCTTCGTACCGAAGCTGCAGTAAACGCATTATGTGGACGTTATTTATAGCGTCGTTTTCAGTTATACTTAACCGCTTCTTTTTCTTCTGCTTGTTTTTCTTTCTTCTGCTTGTATATTTACTGCTATAGGTTCTATTCCATGCACAAGGTTGTTAGCTCTAATAGCAAACTGTTAAAAAAGACTCTGTCTGTATTCATTATTGCCGCCTTAACTTTATCGGGTTGCTCAAATGATCAGAAGAATAAGGTAGAGCTGCCTTCAGAAAAGGTCCAGATTAGTTTAGAGCGATTTCAAATAGGTACTGACCTAGATATTAAAAGCTTAAAGCCCCTAAGCGATGCTTATCATAAAGAGACTGGTATCGTGATCGAGTGGATACCCATAGATAAAAAGGTGTTTACCATTAGCTTTGATGAAGAGGCTCCTCTGCATTATGATGTCAAGCTACCTAAGGGCTTGGATATGTTGATGATGCATAGCGTTTATACTATGGCAAATGCGAGTGCCAGTCAGGTTTTGCAACCTATAGGTTCAGAAGTGCTGAATACTAAAGTCCCTGATCAATATAAAGATCCTGATGGAAAATGGTTTGGCGTAGGTAAATATGCGCAAGGCATTGTCTATAATAAAAATCGAGTTAATGTACGAGAATTAGTGAACTATGCCGGTCTTGGTGCTATTAATTGGCGCGGCAGACTTTGTATGACCGATATTTATAGCCCTGAAAATCAGGCCATTGCTAAAATGATGATATCTTATAATGGCACAAAGCTTACTCCTGAAATTCTCGCCAATTGGCAGACAAATATGGGGACGCCATTGGCTAATAATAAGCAAATATTAAGCACAATGGAGCAAGGGAATTGTGATGTAGGTATTGTAGACAGTGATACTTTTTGGAGTTATGCCAAAACTCATCCTAGTACACAGATTAGAATGATGTGGCCTAACCAAATTAATCGAGGCGCCATTACCAATGCCATTACGATTGGAATGGTCAATACAGGCGAAGAAGTTGGCCAAGCCTTAAAGTTTATGGAGTGGCTTATGAGTGATCGCGGGCAAGCTTTGTTGACTTTTTATACTAGCACTTTTCCAGTTGTAGATATCAAAGATGAAACCGTAAATATGCTGGCAGTACGACCTGAGTGGACTAAGTTTAAAGCTGATGAAGTGCCATTAAAAGATATTATAAATAACCATAGTAAAATTAAGGCGGCTGAAATTAAACCTGAAATACCTGAAGCAGTAACGGATGATGAGTCCACAAAGCAACAGCAACAGCAACAGCAACAGCAACCACAATAGCTGTAACAATAACCGCTATAACAATGGCATTGAAAATATGGAAATAAGTGCAAAAGACAAATGAATATCAATTGTTATTGATAATTATTATCATTTGTATTAAGATGCGTTTTGCTATTAAGGTTTAGCTTCGATAGCAAGTACTAATATTTAAAATAACTGTTCATATTTTCAAAGAGGCCATAATGGTTAAATTACAAGAAGCAAATTCAATTATCAAGATAGGCACAAAATACTCTATGTTAAGTGCGGCTGTAATTGGTGCATTAGCATTGGCTGGTTGCAATCAGTCGACTGAACAAGCCAATACTCCTGCAAAAACTGAACAAAAAAATGAAGGGCATGCCACTGATAAGGCTTCAGGTGATACAGTCACTATTTATTCATCGCGCAATGAACAGTTAATTCAACCGCTTTTAGACGAGTTTACAAAAGAAACAGGTATTCCTGTTGAGCTTGTCACCGATGATAGTGGTCCACTAATGGCACGTTTGCAAGCAGAGAGTACCAATACGCCTGCTGATGTTCTACTCACTGTAGATGCTGGTAATTTATGGCAAGCTGGTCAACAAGGTCTATTACAGCCTATTAAATCAGAAGTAGTAAACAGCAATGTTCCTGAAAAATATCGTTCAGTAGATGACTTATGGACCGGACTTTCTTTACGTGCTCGTACTATTTTTTATGATCCAGCTAAGGTTCAACCGACTGAACTTTCAACTTATGCCGATCTTGCCGACCCTAAATGGAAAGGTAAACTTTGCCTTCGTACTTCTAAGAAAGTATACAATCAGTCATTGGTTGCCAGTATGATTGAGCATTTTGGCGCTAAGAAAACGGAAGAAATTGTAAAAGGTTGGGTAGCTAATTTAGCAGCTCCCGTATCTAGCAACGACACCAAATTATTAGAAGCCATTGCTTCAGGTCAGTGTCAAGTAGGTATCGCTAACAGCTATTACTATGGTCGTTTATTAGATGAAAATCCTAAATTCCCAGTTAAAATCTTCTGGGCAAACCAAGGTGAAGGTCCTGAAGCAACAGGAACTCATGTAAACGTATCAGGCGCTGGTATTATTAAGAATTCTGATAACGTTGAGGGCGCTCGTAAGCTTATCGAATGGTTATCTTCTGATACTGCTCAAGGCAAATATGCTAGCAGTGATAAAGAATTCCCGGTAAAAGAAGGTATAGATGAATCAGACATGCTTCGTTCATGGGGTAGCTTCAAACAAGATGATATTAATGTTAGTATCTTCGGTCAGCGTCAAGCTGAAGCAGTTCAGCTAATGGATCGTGCTGGTTACGAATAAGCGAACAACTGTTTCAATAGCAAAGAACAATCTTAAAAGCGAAGAACTACTTTAATAGCAAGAGGCTAATTGACTGATTGATTTGCTATTAAGTAAACTGTCAAAATATAAAGGTTATATATATCAAATTATCTCAACGCTATATAACAAAGCCATAAATAACTGCTAAAAGTAGGGGCATCTGTCATAAGTTGCCCTTATGTTTTGCAATAGGTTTTTATGAAAGCAAATATCTTTAACGGGTCACTATTAGCGAAATCGGTCTTGGGACTGATTTCGCTATTTATGTTAATCCCAATTATTATTGTCATGCGTTCTTGGTTTGAACCTATGGCAGATATTTGGACACATTTAACTGAGTTTGTCTTACCCCAGGTTATAAAAAATTCATTATTAATCTTATTATTAGTCACCGTATTAGCAGGTAGTTTGGGCACTTATTTAGCTTGGCTCACCAGTATGTATCGCTTCACGGGTCAAAAGTTTTTTGTCTGGGCAATGATGTTGCCATTTGCCATTCCCGCATATGTTTTGGCATTTGTTAGTGTCGGCTTGCTCGATTATAGCGGCTTTATTCAAACCTCCTTTAGAGAGTTGGGACTTAGCTGGAAGATTCCTAACATTCGAAGTGTGTGGGGCGCTGGCATTATATTGTCATTGGTCTTTTATCCGTATGTTTATCTACTAGCTAGGCAGGCATTCTTATCTCAAGGTCGCAGAGCACTCGAAGCAGGTCAGATGTTGGGGTTATCTCGTAATCAATCCTTTTTTAAAGTGGCATTACCTCAAGCCATGCCTTGGATTGTGGGTGGCTTATTGTTAACGTGGATGGAAACTTTAGCGGACTTCGGTGCCGTATCCGTATTTAATTTGGATACTTTCACCACTGCGATATATAAGTCATGGTTTGGTTTTTTTAGTTTAACAACTGCAGCGCAATTGGCCGCTTTATTGATAATAACTGTATTCATTATCATACTGCTAGAACGGTATTGGCAGAAAAGACGCAGCTATTTACCAAGCGCAGGAAGTCGCCAGCGAGAACAATTAACCGGGCTACGTAATATCTGGGCTATGTTATTTTGTAGCTTTATTTTTATATTTGCCTTTGGGCTACCAATAACGCAGCTGTTAATATGGGTGATCAAAAATTACCACATAGATTTAGATGCTCGGTATTATACCTTTGTCAAAAATACAATATTGATTGCTGGTGCTACCGCTACCGTTATTTCCATTATGGCTTTATTAATGGCTTGGCTATTACGTCAATACCCAAGTCGTAGCAATCAGCTGTTAGTATCTTTAGCAAATTTGGGATATGCCGTTCCTGGTACGGTATTAGCAGTAGGTGTATTTATCCCTATCGCATGGTTAGACAACTGGTTAATAGCCCATCATATCAGCGGCGCTCAAGTACTCAGTGGCAGTGTGATAGTAATGTTATGTGCATTAACAACTCGCTTTATGACTGTAGGGTTTCAACCTATTGATAGACAATTAAATAGACTGACCCCTAGTCAAGAGCAAGCCGCACAGTTATTGACCACCAATCGTTGGCAGCGTTGGCGCAAAGTTTACTTACCAGTCATAAGCCCTGGTGTGTTTACAGCACTAATAATGGTCTTTGTTGAGGTAACCAAAGAAATGCCAATTACTTTAATGACACGTCGTCAAGGCTGGGATACCCTTGCAGTGCGTGTGTTTGAAATGACATCAGAAGGGATGTATGAGCGAGCTGCATTGCCAAGTTTGACCATTGTATTGGTAGGTTTAGTTCCTGTTATTTTGTTAATTACTCAGTCGGATAAACACTAAAATTAAGTTTTTATAACCGCTTTGTAGCACGCTAAATTTTTTAAAAGTTCAAAACCTAAAACCTTAACTATTAATCCTTGATCATAAATCATTATTCATAATAGTCACTCCTCATTACCTAAGCAATACGGTGAATTCAATGCAGTCAACAGATATACAACAGCCTCAATTAAATTCACATTACCTAACTATAGACAATATCAGTGTCATTTTTGGAAAAACTGAGGTGGTAAAATCTTTATCCATGAGATTAAACCAAGGTGAAATTGGCTGTTTATTGGGTTTTAGTGGCTGCGGCAAGACCACAGCGCTTCGTGCTATTGCTGGCTTAGAGAAACCACAAAACGGTAAGGTAATACTTAATGGAAAAACTTTAACTGACATTCAACAAAACAAAGCTAAGGTACAGATCATGCCTGCTAAGCGTGATATGGGTATGGTATTTCAAGATTACGCTTTATTTAGTCACTTAACTGTTAGCGAGAATATAGGATTTGGGTTACATCGTTGGAGCAAAGCAGATAGAGCTGCACGTATTAAAGAAATGCTCGAGCTGGTTGAGTTAACAGACCATGCTGATAAACGCATCAATCAGTTATCAGGAGGTCAACAGCAGCGAATTGCTTTGGCGCGTGCTTTAGCACCTAAACCTGAATTATTATTACTTGATGAGCCATTTTCTAATTTAGATATGATGCTTCGAGAGTCTTTGGCCGCCAAAGTTCGTGATATTCTAAAGCGAACCAACACCACGGCTATTTTAGTGACACATGATCAGCACGAAGCCTTTGCCATTGCCGATAAAATCGGGGTCATGTATCAAGGTAAATTGGCACAATGGGCTACCCCTGATGA
Organism: Psychrobacter sp.; assembly: GCF_018260395.1. GTDB lineage: Bacteria > Pseudomonadota > Gammaproteobacteria > Pseudomonadales > Moraxellaceae > Psychrobacter. Next base: position 24,927 of record NZ_JAGLBC010000010.1, on the reverse strand, counting down.
ATTATATCACGAGCCAAATAGCCCCTTTATTGCTGAATTCATTGGTGAAGGAGCGATGATAGATGGCATTATCGAGCAAGGCGTTATCAAAACTGCTTTAGGAGATATTAAGCGTTATCCAGAGCCTATACATGGTCATAATCAAGCTAATAAGAAAGGATTAGAGTCAGGACTAGACTATAAGACATATTTTGAGCAAGGTGAGGTTTGTGAATATGACTTTCCGAATGGAACCAAAATCAAAGTTCTCATTCGACCTGATGACATTGTGCATGATGACCACAGTCCGCAGCAAGCCATGGTGGTTGAGCGGGTGTTTCGAGGCGCAAACTTCCTTTATCGTTTACGCCTAAACAATGGTGAAGAGGTGCTATCCTTAATATCCAGCCACCATGATCATTCTGTTGGATCAATGATAGGTTTTCGACCCTTAATGGCTCATGTGGTTCTATTTCAAGGTAATAATTTGGATGTGACCACTTGGCAACGTATCTAATTAACCTAGTAGTATAATTCTGATAGGATTCATAATAAGACAATAGTAATTATCCGCTAAAGAAATTTCTGTTTTAATGAAAGCTTGCATGCCTATAGCTGTCTTTTATGCATAGTTATTTTTATGAATAATTGTTTTCAATAAATAGCTGTCTTTTGTGCATATTGTGTTTTAGAGCTTACTGCTTATTTGGTTTAGCAAGCACATGAATATAGCGCCCTAGCCATTTATAAGGGGCTTGCTCTGAATAGCGTAACTCCATTTCAATGACAGCGTCTGGATTATTGTGTCCCCCACGTTTTAAGGGAGCATAATCATGAAACACTCTTAAACCACTCACTTTATTTATAACAAAGTCTTGCTCTGTAAGCCAACCTGCTACCTCATCGTAACTAACTGGATTATTTGGAGTAAGGCTTTTTTTGTTGTCTGATTTAAAATCAGGATTGTTAAGAAGGTTAAAATTCCCCATTATCAAATTACGATAAACAAAACTTGAAGGATTGTAAAAGCACAAAGATAATACGCCAGTGGTCGCCAACCATTTAGCAAAAAAAGGTATGGTTTGTTTTGGCTCAGCAAGCCATTCAAGTAAAGCATGGCATAGTATTAAATCAAAGCTCGCCACTGCCTCAATATTTAGTCGTAAATCTAACTCTTGGTACGGACAGACCAACCATTCAATTTGATCTTTTACTCCTAAAGTTTGTGCGTTGAGTTTGGCCTCAGTAAGCATATTGTCAGAAATGTCATTAATGGTCACATGATGGCCATATGAGGCAAACTCTATAGACAATTGTGCCAATCCAGCGCCTATATCTAATATTCTTAGCGGTCGATTTAATGCATCAGACAGTTCAACAACTGCGTTTTTAAGATCACGCTTTAACACGGCTAATCTGATTTCACCTTTGAGGCCACCATATACTTTTTTGACAAAATGCTCAGTAATAGGATCAAAGTTACGGTCTTCTGCGGTCGTCATTTGGCAATACCATTTTAGTGAATGAAATAGAGTCATTTAAGTTGTGATTATTGAGCCAAAAGTGAATATATTATGTGCTTATAGCTTAAAAAAAATCCTAGTTTGTACCCAACGAATGGGATTATACCAACTAAATCGGTGATAACTCATAGAGCAGTAACGAAGCTGTGTTTTTAATAGCGCTAAAATCGTCAATATCACTACGGCTTTATTAGTTAATGGCAGTAAATCCGCCCGTTCAAGCGTAATTTATGCTAAAATACGGCTGGTTATTATTGGCTTTAAAAATAAAAAATAGTTTGCAGTTTGATTTGTTTGGGATAGTTTTTATAACTGTTTGCAAAGTATGTCAACTGTTAACCTGGAGATGTGTGTATGAGTGATTCGGTCAGTCCTATTGCTATTGTAGATGAGATGAAACAATCTTATCTAGATTACGCAATGAGCGTTATTGTATCTAGAGCATTACCTGATGTACGAGATGGCTTAAAGCCCGTGCATCGCCGTATCATGTACGCTATGCATCAGCTCTCCAATGATTACAATAAGCCTTATAAAAAGTCTGCTCGTGTTGTCGGTGACGTGATTGGTAAATATCACCCTCATGGGGATACTGCAGTGTATGACGCCATTGTGCGTATGGCTCAGGATTTTAGCTTGCGCTACCCGATGATAGATGGTCAAGGTAACTTTGGTTCTATCGATGATGATCCTGCTGCTGCAATGCGTTATACCGAAGTACGTATGACCAAATTGACGCATCAGATGTTGGCTGACCTTGATAAGGATACGGTAGACTGGGAAGATAACTACGATGGCTCTGAGCGTATGCCCAGTGTATTGCCTGCCCGTATTCCAAACTTATTGGTTAACGGTGCGACTGGTATTGCAGTAGGTATGGCGACCAATATGGCGCCGCATAATTTAACGGAAGTTTTAAATGCGTGCTTAGCCTATGCCGATAACCCTAATATTTCAAGCGAAGAGCTGACCAATTATATTTCAGGTCCTGATTTTCCTACTGGCGGTATTATCTATGGTCGTGCTGGTATTGTAGATGCTTATCGCACTGGTAAAGGCCGAGTGCATATACGTGGGCGTTATCATATTGAGCCTATGAGTGACGCTGGTGTTAATCGTGACCGTGAACGTATTGTTTTCACAGAAATTCCTTATCAATCTAATAAAGCAAAATTGATTGAGCGTATTGCTGAATTGGTTCGAGATAAAAAGATTGAGGGTATATCTGAGATTCGTGATGAGTCTGATAAAGATGGAATGCGTATCGCAATTGATCTTCGTCGCGGCGAGGTGGCTGAAGTTATAGTCAATAACTTATTCTTACAAACGCCATTAGAATCAAGCTTTAGCATAAATATGGTAGCCCTTGACAACGGACAGCCAAAACTAATGACTTTGCGTCAGCTTATCGCAGCTTTCGTTCGTCACCGCCAAGAAGTCGTAACACGTCGTACAATCTATGAGTTAAATAAAGCCAAAGCTCGAGGTCATTTACTAGAAGGTTTGACCGTGGCACTGGCCAACATTGATGACATTATCACTACCATTAAAGAGTCAGCTAACCGTGGTGAAGCTCGCGAGAAGTTATTAGATCAAATTTGGGATTCTGGCACGGTAGTAGCTATGCTACAAGCAGCCGGCCGTGGTACCTTAGAAGCAGGCGATTTACGTTCAGTACGTCCAGAATATATTGAAGGCGAAGATTTCAAAAACCCATTTGGCCTAATTGATAATGGCAATAATTACCGCCTATCAGTAGAGCAAGTTAACGCTATCTTAGAAATGCAACTTCATCGTTTAACTGGTTTAGAGCACGATAAGTTAACGGAAGAATATCAAGATTTATTGCGTCAAATCGCTGAACTTGAGTCTATTTTGGCAGACTTTGACAAACTGATGATGGTTATCAAAAATGAGTTGCAAGAAATTTTAGAAAACTTTGGCGATGAGCGTCGTACAGATATCGTTGACTCCCGAATTGATTTTAGCCGAGAAGACTTAATCCCTGAACAAACGATCGTATTAACGGTATCGCGCACAGGGTATGCCAAAACTCAGCCTATTAGTGATTATGTGGCACAAAAGCGTGGCGGTAAAGGTAAGTCTGCTACTGCCATGAAAGAAGATGATGTGATTGATCATTTGGTAGTGACTTCGACGCACGCTACAGTATTGTGCTTTACTGATAATGGCCGAGTGTTTAGCTTAAGAGGCTTTGAGGTTCCGTTGGCTAGCCGTGGGTCTCGTGGTCGTCCATTGGTGAATATTATAGGTCTTGAAGCGGAAGAAGTGGTCACAACTATTCTACCTATCCCTAATTTAGCGGAAGAGATTGACAGCCGTTTTGTTTTCTTTGCTACGGCAAATGGTACGGTGAAGCGTGCAGAGTTATCACAGTTTGCCAATATCCGTTCTAACGGTTTAATTGCGATTGGTTTGGAAGATGGTGACAAATTAGTTTCGGCCCGTATCACCAATGGGGAGCAACAAGTCATGCTATTTGCTTCAAGTGGTAAAGCCATACGTTTTGATGAAAATGATGCACGCGTCATGGGACGTACTGCTAAAGGCGTACGTGGTATGCGTATCGCAACTAATGAATTCATTAAGTCTTTAGTGGTTATCGAAGAAGATGTTAAAGAGATTCTGATTGCCTGTGAAAATGGTTATGGGAAGCGTACACCAGTTGAGGAGTTTAATGCGCAGAACCGTGGCGGTGGCGGAGTAATCGCTATTAAGACTTCTGAGCGTAACGGTGCCTTAGTTCGAGCTACTAAAGTTCATCCCGAAGATGATGTTATTTTGATTTCAAATAAAGGTACTTTGGTTCGTACGCCAGTCGCGCAAGTTGCTACCTCTGGCCGTAACACCCAAGGAGTAACATTAATCCGTCTAGGTAAAGATGAAGCTTTAGTAGCTATGGCACGAGTTGAAGACAGTGGGGAAGAGGAAATTATTGAAGCTATGATTGATGAAGGCTTACTGGCTGAAGATGACTTACTATCTGATGATACTTCAACTGAATTGAATGATCTAGATGCTAACAATGATAACGACAACGATACACCTATCGATGAAGATGAGTAAACTTGAAAGTAATTTCTATTTACTTATATTCTAGTACTATTTAAATATTTATTCAGTTAAAGTTAACTAAGATATTATAGCTTAATTGATACTGTTAGGAATATCAAGGGTAGTAGAGGGTAACAATTCAACCCTATGCGCTATTGTGGATATTGTATAAAATGCCAATATGAACTATTGGCATTTTTTTATGGCTGAAAATTTTTATTTATAGGGAAAATACATGTCTGATTTACACCTTCACCATTTAGAAAATTCTAGATCATTTCGCATTCTTTGGCTTTTAGAAGAGTTAGGCCTTGACTATCAACTAACTCGCTATGAACGTACTAAATCTTACTTAGCGCCAAAAAGTCTAGAACGTGTTCACCCTTCAGGTAAGTCGCCTGTGTTAGAAGTTGCAGGGTTAAACCATAAAGACCCAGAACAAAAAACTAGTATGATTGAGTCTGGGCATATCATTGACTATTTGATGGTTAAATACGATAAAGAAAATATGTTTCACCCTAAAGTAGATGCCGATAGTCAAGCTTGGCGCGATTATGATTTTTGGATGCACTACAGTGAAGCTTCAGCAATGCCTGCGTTGGTCATGCGTTTAGTATTTAGTAAAGTGGTTGAGCGCTCTCCGGCAGTGATTAAACCTATTGCAAAAGGTATTCAAAAGCAGGTCGAAGCGTCAATGATTAATAAAAATATCACCACTGCTTTAGATTTAATTGAAGAGAAGCTATCAAAAGATCAGTGGTTTGCAGGTAAGGAGTTCAGTGCAGCCGATGTACAAATGGGCTTTGTTATTGAAGCGGCAAATTCTAGGGCTGGACTAGATGAGGTAAGATATTACAATACCCTAAATTGGCTAAAACGCTGTCAGGGTAGATCTGCTTATAGAGCCGCTGTTAAGAAAGGAGGTAAGCTTGAGTTCTAGTTCGTCAACAAAAGTGAATGAAGATAGCATATCTTCAAAACCTGAAGTGTTAAAAAACTGGAAGTCAAAACTTTTTGTATTATTATTATGTGCAGTTAGTTTTTATGCAGGATGGCAGGCAAGTCGCTCACATTTGGTCAAACAATGTCTACAAGCAGGGGCAAAAGTTACAGTGGTAGATAGTATGGTGATTTGTGAAATGCCCTAATGTTTATTAAATTTATTTGAATTGCTCTAAGCTACTTACTGTATGCTAGTTACAATATAACTAACTACTTATAATTTTACCGCTACAACATATTAATGTACAGCTTAAAACTAGCTATAACCTGTATCCGATTCATACTTATTGGTTATGGGTTTTTTTTTGGCTATAAACATACTCAATTAAAATAATACGCAAATATAATACTTTTTAAAATCTTTAAGAAATAAAACTTCTATTTATAAAATGAAAATAGTTGGTTGATTACTTTATAGTCAAGTAAATGCATTGACAGTCATGATATTGATTGATGCGTACTTGAAATAAAACTTAGTAGACGGCATATATATATCAGAACAGATCAGAGCATAATATAAGTACTGCTTAAATGGCTTAATAATTAATGGTACGAACATTATGCTTCTATGATTTTAATATAAAAAGTATAAATTATTATAAGGATGAACCCATGAGATTTGAAAAGTTTACACAAAAATTGCAGGCTGCCTTACAGCAAGCCCAAAGTTTGGCTATCGGCCGAGACCATACTAGTATTAGCCCAATTCATATTATGGCAGCGCTACTAGAAGATGAGTCAAATATTTCGGTATGTCAGCAAGCTGGAGCCAATATTCCAGCCTTAAAAAATGGAGTGATTAAGGCTTTAGAAAATGAAGCTGTTATTGCTAATCCCACTGGTGAGGTAAACCTAAATCCTGAATCAGTTCGAGTTTTAAACCTTGCTGACCGCCAAGCTCAAAAAGCAGGGGATGAATATATTGCCACTGAATGGGTTATGTTAATACTTGCTGAGCAAGGTAGCACCAAAAAGATATTTCAAGAAGCTGGGGTTACTTCAGACAAACTAAAATCAGTTATTGAGCAACTTCGTGGAGAACAAACTGTGGACAATCAAAACGCAGAAGACCAACGTGATGCGCTAAATAAATATACCATTAACTTAACTGAGCGTGCCGAAATGGGTAAGCTGGATCCAGTCATTGGTCGTGATGAAGAAATTCGTAGAACTATCCAAGTGTTGTCACGTCGTACTAAAAATAATCCAGTTTTGATTGGAGAGCCAGGGGTAGGTAAGACAGCCATTGTTGAAGGTTTGGCACAAAAAATTGTCAATGGTGATGTGCCAGAAGGTCTTCGCCGAAAAGAAGTTTTGTCATTAGATTTAGGGGCATTGATTGCAGGGGCCAAGTATCGAGGTGAGTTTGAGGAGCGTTTAAAAAACGTTCTAAATGATTTAGCAAAACAAGAAGGTAATGTCATCTTATTTATTGATGAGCTTCATACGATGGTCGGTGCTGGTAAATCCGATGGTGCCATGGATGCAGGTAACATGTTAAAACCTGCATTGGCTCGAGGTGAGTTACATTGTGTTGGAGCAACTACTTTAGACGAGTATCGTCAGTATATTGAAAAAGATGCAGCGTTGGAACGTCGTTTCCAAAAAGTATTGGTAGATGAGCCCACTGTTGAAGATACCATTGCTATCTTACGTGGTCTAAAAGAGCGCTATGAGCTACATCACGGTGTTGATATTCAAGATAGCGCCATTATTGCTGCAGCTCGTATGAGTCATCGTTATATTACTGACCGCAAGTTGCCAGATAAAGCGATTGACCTAATTGACGAGGCCGCTAGCCGTCTACGTATGGAAATGGACAGCAAGCCTGAAGCTTTGGGCAAACTTGATAGTCGTTTGATTCAGTTAAAAATGCAACGAGAAGTGCTTAAAAATGAAGAAGACGCAGGTGCTCAAGCTGAGCGCAAGGTGATTGATGAGCAAATCGAAGAGCTAGAAAAAGAATATGCCGATTTAAATGAAATTTGGCAAGCTGAGAAAGCATTGGTAAAAGGCAGTCAGCAATTAAAAGACGAACTGGACAAAGCACGTATCGCTTATGATAAAGCTAGCCGCGAGAGTGACTACGAAACCATGAGTAAATTGCAGTATGAGACTATTCCGCAGTTAGAGAAGCGCATTGCTGAGTCTGATCTTGCTGAGCAAAAGCAGCAATCTGCTGAAGGTGATGAGATCAAACTACTTCGTAATAAAGTGACTGATAACGAAATTGCAGAGGTGGTAGCTGCAGCAACAGGTATACCTGTCAATAGAATGCTTCAAGGCGAACGTGAAAAAATGCTAACGATGGAAGAACGTTTGCATGAGCGCGTTGTGGGTCAAGATGAAGCGGTTCAGTCAGTGGCCAATGCGGTGCGTCGTAGTCGTGCAGGTTTATCAGATCCTAATCGTCCATCTGGGTCCTTTTTATTCTTAGGCCCAACTGGGGTTGGTAAAACTGAGTTAACCAAATCATTGGCTAACTTCTTATTCGACTCTGAAGATGCCATGGTACGTATTGACATGAGTGAGTATATGGAGAAGCATAGTGTAAGCCGCTTGGTAGGTGCCCCTCCAGGATATGTTGGTTATGAAGAAGGTGGTGTTCTGACTGAAGCTGTACGCCGTAAGCCCTATAGTGTTATATTGTTTGACGAAGTTGAAAAGGCGCATCCAGATGTATTTAATATCTTGTTGCAAGTGTTGGATGACGGCCGTTTAACTGACTCGCAAGGACGTGTTGTTGATTTCAAAAACACAGTTATTATTATGACCAGTAACTTAGGATCGCATAAGATTCAAGAGATGGCTGGAGATGACTATGAAGAGATTAAATCTGCGGTAATGGAGTCTGTAGGTCAGCATTTCCGTCCAGAGTTTGTCAACCGCATTGATGAAATTGTGGTATTCCATCCATTAGGTATGTCACAGATGGCTGGTATTGCTAACATTCAGCTAAATCGCTTACGTGATCGTCTAAAAGAACGCGAGATGGATATCAAGCTGTCACCCGATGCGATGCATATGCTAGTGGCAGTGGGATATGATCCCGTTTATGGTGCACGTCCTTTAAAACGAGCTATCCAGCAACAGATAGAAAACCCATTATCTCTAAAACTTCTATCTGGAGAATTCGTGGCAGGGGATACCATCATGGTGGATGTGGACGAAGAGGATAACTTAACTTTTTCAAAAGCAGAACAGCTTAAAGCTTAAAGCTTAAAGAGTAAAAGTTATTTAGAACTATTTGTTGAATAAACTTTTTGTTCATTTTACTTATTTAAATTTTCTGAACCCTTTATCTAATCTTATAGGTAAAGGGTTTTTTATTCGGTTAATGAATAAATAAAATAACATATCTCAAAGTAATACTTCATGTTAGTAAGGCTAAAATCAATCTCTTCAGATTAAAAAAGCCAGAAACATAAAGTATCTGGCTATTTTAAATATAAAGTTATTATTGAGTAAGATCACTTGATAAATTTACATTATTTTTATTTAAATGACATAAATCCGTTCGTTAGATAACTTGAATCTATTGTAGTTATTTACTGTCCAGCTAGTCATTATTAACCTGTACATATTTATCAAAGTTATCAGCGTAGTCATCTAAGTTATCACTTAACATTTGACGATACTGCTTAGCATAAAATTCGACAATTTCATTTTTCTCTTTTGCCAGATCACTGCCTTTGACAAATCCAATTGAAGCCACTGAAGCACTGTAGCGAGCTGCAGCATATAATAAGGAAGCACCAACTTGACCCGAATGGGCGTCTGGACCTAATTGAGCATTGGACAATTCAATAATAGCATCAGCACGCTTATAAAAAGCTTCAATATCTTTTGATAGTGCAGGAGTGTCGTTTGTCTTGTTGTTATCGCTCATAATTATTCACTATATCTTTATTAATAAAGTAGGGTAAAAAATCCCCTAATCGCAAAACTTAAAAACCATATTAAACTACTAGCTAATTATTAATAGATATTAGCATCTGCTCTTAATAGTTCAGCTTTATCTGTTTTTTCCCAAGTGAAAGCTGTTTCACTTCCTTCACGGCCGAAATGGCCATAAGTTGCAGTTTGCTGATACATAGGCTGAAGAAGATTTAGCATATGCGTAATGCCATAAGGGCGCAAATCAAAATGGGTGCGGATAAGCTCAATAATAACTTCAGGGCTTACTTTAGCAGTGCCAAAGGTATTTACTGCAATAGAGGTAGGTTCTGCAACACCAATGGCATAACTAATTTGAACTTCACAGCGCTCAGCTAGGCCAGCGGCAACGATATTTTTTGCTACATAACGACCAGCATATGCGGCACTACGGTCGACTTTTGAAGGGTCTTTACCACTAAATGCTCCGCCACCATGACGAGCCATACCACCATAGGTATCTACAATAATTTTACGCCCTGTTAAACCTGCATCGCCAACAGGACCACCAATCACGAATTTACCAGTAGGATTGATATGATAACGTGTACCTTTATGCAGCAAGTTTTTTGGTAAAACTTGTTTGATAATCTCTTCCATTATCGCCTCTTTTAGATCCTCTTGAGAAATGCTCGGATCATGTTGGGTCGATAATACAACCGCATCAATAGCGGCAGGTGCCCCTTCATTATATCTTAAAGTTACCTGTGCTTTAGCATCCGGACGTAACCAAGGCAAAGCTCCTGTACGACGTAATAGAGACTGACGTTCCATTAAACGGTGTGCGTATTCTATAGGGGCAGGCATTAATACTTCAGTTTCATTACTGGCATAGCCAAACATTAGTCCTTGGTCACCGGCACCCTGATCTTCAGGGTTCATACGGTCAACACCTTGTGCAATCTCAGGAGATTGTTTACCAATCATATTGATAACAGCACAGGTATCTCCATCAAATCCTAAATCAGAATGATGATATCCGATACCATTGACAGTATCACGTACAATACGTTCAATATCGATATTAGCTGTGGTAGAAATTTCACCGGCCAAAACAACTGCACCTGTTTTCACTAAGGTTTCACAGGCCACACGGGCATGCAAATCTTCACGCATAATTGCATCAAGTAGGGCATCTGAAATTTGATCTGCCATTTTATCTGGATGGCCTTCACTTACAGATTCTGAAGTAAATAGTTGATAGTCATGCATAGTAGGAGAGTCACTTATAATCAGGAGCTTGCGTTCGAAAATTGAAGATTTTAACACGGCAATAACGGTAAGAAGCTCATTGCAATAGGAAGGTAAAATCTATAAAGATGAATATAAAACTTTAAATGGCTTATTTTACCTTGAATGATACCAAAACTCTAGCAGCCTAGGCGTCTCATTTTGTATAGACAGTTGAACTTAAATAAGTTTGCTACAAATTTTACATAGTGGCAAAAACCTTTTTGTCTTTAAACATACATTCTTCATAAACCGGACATATCCCACATTTAGGCGTTCGCGCTTGGCACGTATAACGCCCATGTAGAATAAGATAATGATGAGCATCAATAATATAATCATCAGGTACCCGATCTAATAATTTTTGTTCAACCGCTAATACCGTTTTTCCAGCGGCTAATCCTGTTCGATTACTTACGCGAAAAATGTGAGTATCGACTGCCATAGTAGGCTGACCAAAAGCTGTGTTTAACACAACACTAGCGGTTTTACGACCGACCCCAGCCAGTGCTTCCAAATCCTTGCGATTGTCCGGTACTTGACTACCATGTTTTTCAATTAAGTCTTTGCAGGCTTTGATGACGTTCTTTGACTTTGCATTATATAGGCCTATGGTTTTGATATATTCTTTGAGACCTTCTTCACCTAAAGCATAAATAGCTTCTGGGGTATTTGCTACAGCAAAAAGCTTAAGGGTGGCCAAGTTGACACTGACATCTGTCGCTTGCGCTGAGAGAATTACAGCGATTAGTAATTCAAAGTTACTGTTATATTCAAGTTCTGTTACAGGCTCATCGATGCTATCAGCTAGCTTTTCGAAGAATGGACGCACATGTCGATTAGGCATACGTCTTGAAGGCGGTGTATTCGCTGTCTTATGTTTTACAACTTTACTCATATTAATGAAGGCTTTTCCATTACAAACGGTGCTGAGTTTAAGGTTTTATTAAAAAATTTAACTTAAATTTGGCAACTTTAACTGCGAGCTACTTTCAACTAGTTACTTTCAACTAGTTACTTTCTACTTGTTACCAGCTACTAATTAAGCTCTGCCAGTTGCTGTTTTAAATGGTCCAATTGTGCTTGATTATTTTCATTAGGACGCAAATTTAACTGCTTTTCAAGTTTCTTTATTTTCGTACGTAACTTTGCTGCAGCTATGGTGGCTTTGGCTTTGGTTTCATCTATATCCAAACTTTGATGCGAAGCGTTACCGACCATAGTTTCAATCACGCTAGTAACTGGCTTAGCATGCGTTTTATCGCTCATTTGTTCGGCAACTCGATTGATATGTGTATGGTAACGATATCTAAGATGTGCCTGCTCTTTGGCTCTATACTCCGCAGTATTGGTGGCAGGGTTACGAGCGACTTCAACCAGATCAATACAGTCAACGGGGCAAGGGGATAGGCACAATTCACACCCCGTGCATAAGTCGGTAATGATGGTATGCATATGCTTACCAGTGCCAATTATGGCATCAACCGGGCAGGCAGGAATGCACTTGGTACAACCAATACAATCATCTTCGCGTATTACTGCACGTACTTCAGTGGGACGACTGGTATTAAGGTCAACAGGCCATCTTGACTCACGTACGATTAGCGTGTCTTTATTTAATAGTTTAGCAATAGTATCACTGACAACTTGTCCACCTGGCACGCATTTGTTATGTGGCTCATTATCTACTACTATTGCGATAGCATAAGGTAGGCAGCCTTCAGTGTGGTCACATAGGCCACATTGGGTCTGTGGTAAAGTAGCATCTACGATTGCGATCTTTTGACGTTGTTCATCGGGTAGTCGCTCAAGCCCAAAACGATCAAATAGTAGAGGAAGGTCGTCTAATCGATCGGTGATCACGTGTACCTCATAAATAAAATAATATAAACAATTTAGAACTTAATACCTAAATTTACTACCTAAAAATGAAACTTATAGGAACTAGCTCAAAACAAACTAACATGGTTAGGCGGCAAAAAATCAAAGACTTAATAACTCAATAGCTTAATAACTCAGTTAGACTTCGGTTAGCAGTATGAACGGCATGCTTTACCGTAGGATGGCCTAATTGCTGACAACTGAGTTGATGATCAATGGCCAATAAAATGTCTGCCACTTTTTCAAACCTCTGATACTCTTCTTTTGAAGCGATAAGTCTTGATTTATCAGTGATAATAAAACTTTTTTCAATATTTGATACAAGTCGATTTAGCGTATTGGCAGCATCTGTCAGCTCTAAGAAACGCAAGGCGCCTGCGATTTGCTTTAAGTCACTAGGAATATTATTAAAGGACTCATTACCCTCAAATACTGACTCTGTATGATTAGTATCATCTGTCTTAGCGGTAGCCAAAGAATCTACGACGTCACTAATTGTACGTTCTAAGTTAATTATAAGCTGTCTTGACTCTTTGATTAAGTCTAAATAAGCAGTGTCCAATTGATGAATCGAGATATTGGCATTATTTAGTTGCTGAAGTTGGGCAGTAGGTGTATAAGACTTTGACAAGTTGATGGCCGCATTTTCAGCAATCATTAATTTATTTAATAATCGATCAAGCTCAATAGGCCCTGGTGCTAGCCAGCTCTTGATATCACTAACTGAATCTTGTAATGTTGCTGATGCAACCTCTAAGTTCAAGACTTTTAAGGTAGATGCCAAGTTTGATAGTCGAGTGGCAATAGGTTGAAAGCTATTAGCTTCAAAGGCAGTTTGAGAAAGATGGGAATGATTAACCAATTCATAAACTTCAGACTTAACGCTATCAATTTCTTGTTGAATCAAAGTATTTACAGTAGAGGTAATTTGTTGATCAGGTCCTTGTAAAAAACGTTTTAGGGCGTTAAGTTCTTTTAGGCCAAGCTGATTGTCTTTAAGTTTTACTTTTAACTCATCGGCCCATTTGTTGCGTTGCTTACACGCAAAGCTTACCAAATCTGCAAATCTTCTATCATCAACTGGCAAGTAACTATGTAATTGTTGATCAATAAATATATAAAGTCTTTTTTGAGATTCAGTTAATGGCAGTAATTGAATGACATTTTGAGTTACGGCAGCGGCAGCTTGCCAAAAGAGTGTGGTTGACTGGCTTGCCACCATGGCACATGCAGCTGTCATAGCATTAATATTTTTTATTTGGTTATCATTGAGATCTGAAGTCTGCGCCGCTAAAACCACAGCAAGCCCTGCACGATATGCAGTAATTAGCAAGTCGCTATCAAGAACTAAACTTTCAACGGACTTAAAATTTTGAGCAGGATTGGCGACACTGACATAGTGATAATCATCATCTTCGTAGCTTTCATTGGAAATGCTTTTAAGACGTTCTTTACCAATTAAAGCATGAATATTATTGATAACCTCTAGCAATAGTCTAGGTTCAACAGTCTCTTGCAATAAGACAAATTCTATATAGCGTGACAAAGTCATAATGCCTTGAGCCAAGCTTATTATAAGATTATCGTCTCCACTGTCTGCTTTATCATATAAATATTGCATGCCACCAGATAAGGCATAAGCCAAGTCACTGCTACCATCAAGAGATATCAGATCCAAAACCGCTGCCAATTGCTTTAACATGGCTGCAGAATCAAGCAATAAAGGGGCTTGGTCAGTATCGTCATTGAATTCAGATAAATGCTGCTCAGCCGTTGTGAGAATAATTTTGATCTCTGGGCGTAACAGGTATAGCGAGGTCAAATCAAAGTTTGTGATACTAATCGCATTAACTGTTTTATGGTTTGGCTTGCTTGATATCATATAATTATCGCTTAATTTAGGAGTCCATATTATCTTTAATTTAAATAATTATTCTTTATTTAAAAAGGTACGCGAGTATGTCCTTATTGCGTATCACTCACTTTATTATAATTGGTCTTATCAAGCAATAACCACTAACAATTCGTTTTGGAATAATAAAAGATTATTCAAGCTATTAATTACGATGAAATAAATAAGTTATTGGCTAAATCAGCATCTATGACACTCGTGCTATTTTGAGAACTTTGACTAAATAAAGGTTTTTGGAACAGCAGGTTAGTGGCTGTGCTGGCTTCATTAATAGAATAGAAACAGCCAATACCTTGAGTTTCAGCCAATTTAGGATATTTTTTTAATAGCTTTGCTACCCAGTTTACATGATCGTTTATCTGAGATTTAGCGCTTAATATTTGAGAAGCTAATTGACTAAAATCTGCATGTGATCCTTCACCTTCAGATTGCGTATCTTCATCAATCGCTAGAGCGACTTGTCCCCCAGTCATGGCCAAATAAACTTCTGCCAAAATCTCAGAGTCTAATAAAGCGCCGTGGAAGGTGCGATCCATTTTACCTACATTAAGACGGCGTACCAAAGCATCCAAAGTATTCTTTTGGCCAGGGTATTGCTGTTTGGCCATTACCAAGGAATCGGTAACCGTAATTTTCTCAGCAAAGTCTGTCAACCCAACCTTATCAAACTCCATTGATAAAAAGCTCATATCAAATGAAGCATTATGTGCGATAACTTCAGCACCTAGCATAAACTCATAAAGTGGCTTAGCGACATCTTTAAATTTAGGTTTGTCTGCTAAAAAAGCTTCTGTAATACCATGAACTCGAATTACTTCATCGTCCATGCCACGTTCAGGATTAATATAGACGTGAAGTTTTTCCCCAGTAAACTTGCGATTTATTAACTCGATTATACCTACCTCAATCACTCTATCGCCTTTTAACGCATCAAGACCAGTAGTTTCAGTATCCATTATTAGCTGACGACCGGTTATGCCTCTATTAATTGGCTCAGGTAATAATGCTTTGAAGTGAGGATTGGCTCGACTAGTATCTCCATCAAACTTAATGTCATCATCTTTTAACTGATCTGAAACCTGTAATTCGTTGTTAGGGAATGTAGAGGGTATTTTATAGTTTGCTTGAGGTATTAAAGTTGACATCGACATGTCCATTTCATCTACTGCGGATAGGCTATCCTCAATGCTTTCATCAAATCCTAAAGGATCATTATCTAGCCAGTCTGTTGTAGTTTTTGAACTGTTGTCTTTTTCAGAACCAATATCGTTTTTAGGGTTATGGTTTGTTTGCGAATTGATATTTTCTAGATTATTCATATTACTTGTAGGTCTCATTGCGTTATCTGGATCTGGTTGCTCGTTTAATTGAGCAGATGATTCTATATCTGTACAAGAATTTAAAGCGATAGAGGCGCTATTTAGTTTTTTTTTAAGCTCATTGTCATAATTAGCATTAGAACTGGCAGATTCAGAAGAAGATAAAATACCACGATTGGCAAGTTCATCAGCTTTTTCATTGCCTTCATGACCAGCATGGCCTTTTACCCAGTGCCAACTGACATCACGTTGTGCTTGAAGGGCATCTAGACGTTGCCATAATTCTTTATTTTTTACAGGTTTATTAGCTGAAGTTTTCCAGTCCTTATTTTTCCAACCTTTAATCCATGAGGTAATACCATTTTTGACATAGCTTGAGTCTGTCCAAATCTCTAGATGTTGGTCATGTGGACTTTTTTCAAGCGCCATAATGGCACCCATTAATTCCATTTGGTTGTTGGTAGTATGTTCTTCGCCACCAAAATGCTCGACCTGCTGTCCATCACTGAGTACCAAAAATGCACCCCATCCACCAGGTCCAGGGTTACCTTTACATGCCCCATCGGTAAATGCAATAGTGGTATTTGGCTTAGCGTTAAGAACAGACATAGCGACTCGCATTACTTTAAAAATGTCAAAAATTTAGCATCTAGTATAGCAAATATACAGCTTTTAATTTACAAGAAGCGGTTAATATATTCGATAACATACATCATAAAGAAATGAAGTTTGTTAAAATACAGTAATACAATGGCAGTGCTTTATTGCAAACTATATAATTGGTTATTAGGCCAACTTAGCTTGAGCCAAGTCTTTTATCATTATCTACTGGAATTTTGTTTTGAAACCATATTCTTTATCTATAATATCTTCGACTCTGCTACTTACAGGTATGACACTAGTGATGTCAGGTTGTGATAAATCAGAAGCCCCAGATCATACAGTGACACATGAATCTGCTACCAATCCGCAAAACTCTGCCGATAGCATAAAAAAATATGCTGAAATGTTTTCTGGTTGTTATACAGTTAGCCATGACGAGCCTGCACAGATTAAAGTCAGTCAGCAAGCACAGGGCTTAGTGATGCAAATGAAAGAACCTCAATCTGCCAATAGAGTTTGGGATGACCCTGAGCCACTTGAGCCCATTGATTTAGACAAAGTTTCTAAATATTTCTCTATTGATTCAAATAATGTCGATGGAATTATCGGTCGACCTGATAGAGTGTTTGTAGTGGCGCAGGTTAAGCAAGCTTATGTTAATATTGACCCAACATTAGATAGTCCTTATTTGGGTTATATCTTACAAGGTGCTAATACGATATATAAAGTAGAATGCGATGATAAACCAGCTGAAGATTTATCACAAAGCTCTAAGAAGGAATCAGATGATGTGGGTAATATCACTATCAAGCCTGCTGGCAAGGTAGAAAGTTAAATTTAGTGATTTATAGTCAGTTGGATTAAGTAATTACATAGCCAAGCTATCAAGTTATTAAGCTATCAAGTTTTTAATTTATCAAGTAAAACGTAGCGCTAAATTTAACAATAGTAATTAAAGAATAGATTGGCCAAATAGGATAAAAAATGGGTTTTTTGAACTATTTATTAATGGGTGCGTTGGCTTATGGGGCAGGGTGGGCTATTCGCCTTTACTTTTTAGAAAAAGGCCCTAAACCAGAGCAACGATACAGCCTTACTCACCCCAAGATTAAAATGTATTTAGCAATATTTTTTGTAATTATGCTGCTGATATCAGCTTTGTTGAGTCGTTTGATAATGGGTCATGAGGCTATTGATGTGGCCTTTATCATTGTGAATAGCTTAGTAGCTACCTTTGTGTTTTCTTTTGGCTTGAGTCCAGATCACATTAGGCACGATTTACCCGATTAATAGCAATACTTGGTTTAAAGTTTATCTCTCTCAAATCTGTTAGATAATTTTATCTAGAGTTAATCAAATTTTTTGTATGAAAATGGCGCTAAATATATTAGCGCCTTTTTGTGTTAGCGACATAAATATCAGTTAATAATCAATTCAACTTCTTACTAAAATAACTTACCTACAAGTTTAATATTACGCTAAGATTTAAAGCTATTACTTAACATTATGGTTTAACAACCTTAACTTCTTCTTTAGTCTTTATTACTTTAAATCCAGCTACATTAGATCCTGATGCGTTAGATCCGGCAGTGTTAGGTGAATTTTCAACCACAGAAATATAAGCATCGGTATTATTATCATTGTTAATATCTACCGGGGTTAGTTCTTTTTGTTTAACCACGTTAACCGGTTGATTGGCCTCAATAGCATATGCTTGTTCAGGCGTTAAAATAATTGGACCAGTACTTGCTTCAATGGCTTGAGCAGCTATTTGTTTATTGCTTTTAGCTTCTAACACATTTACTAAGTTGTAATACTTTGAAGTTGGCACTATAACAGGTCCTAAGTTAGCACCACCACCTAATGCTTGATATAAAGCAATTTGATTATTAAGACGTTCTTGTTCTAAATTTAATATAGATTGTTGAGTTGAGAACAGTGAACGTTGTGCATCAAGGACAGCTAGATAGTCATCAACTTGAGCCTTAAAGCGTGCATCAGAGATATCAAATAGCCCTTGATAATTTTCTTGTAAGCGGTACTGAGCTTGGGTTCTTTGATCTAAAGTAGCTCGATCAGCCAAAACGTCATTAACTTCCCTGAAGGCAGTTTCAACAGCGCTTTCATACCTTGCAACAGCTTGATCACGTTCGATTTGTGCCACTTCATAATTGGCGTCACGTTGACCTGCATCAAATAAAGGCAACCGAATTGAAGGGCCAAATGACCAACTTGAAGCATTGCTCTTAAATAAGTCAGATAAATCGCTACTGGAATAACCTAGATTACCAGTCAAACTAATTGAAGGGTAATAAGCAGCTCTAGCCACCTCAATATTGGCCCCTGCGGCTTTTAAGTTATATTCAGCTTGTAAAATATCGGGGCGATAACGTAGTAAATCACTGGGTAAACCTGCACTTAGTACTTGATTGGATGCAATCGAAGAGACAGCTGGCGCCGGTAGCATGTCATCTGAGATTGGAGCACCTACTAAAAACTTAAGTGCATTTCTTGCCTTTAAAACACCACTTTGTGCATTTAAAGCAGCAATGCGTGCAGTTTCAACAGAAGCTGCTGCTTGTAAAGACGGGGCTTTTGAGTCAATACCAGCATCTAAACGAGCCTTAGTAATACGTAGAGATTCTTCACGAGTCTTCAAAGTACTTATCGCTAATTCAAGTTGCTTTTGCTGATAGCTTAGGTCTACATAACTTCTTGCAATATTAGCAATCAAGCTAACCTGAGCAGTATCACGAGCTGCAGTGGTACTAAGATAGTTTTGCAAAGCTTGATCTTTTAAGCTTGAAACTTTACCCCAGAAATCAAGTTCATAAGCGGCTAACCCTAGACCCACATTAAAGCTGTCATTCGGATTACGGTCTCTAATATTGGTAGCGCCGTAAGAATATTGTCCATTTAAAACTACATTAGGCGCATCACTAGCATCTGTAATACGATATTGGGCTTGAGCTCTTTGTATGGCCAAAACCGTCTGCTTAACATCTTTATTATAATCTAAGCCTAATTGAATGAGTGCTTTAAGCTTAGGATCAGTATAGAAGCTCTGCCAACGGACCGCAGCAAGACTTGAAGGTACTTGATTATTGCCATAAAGCTCATAGTTTTGTCCCGGTAACAAGGGAATATTTGGACGAGCAACTACTGGATTAGCATCTGACATAGGCACTGTTTGACACGCACTAATAGCAAGTGTCAAAGTTGATAGACCAAATATTTGTGCCCATTTAGTAGATATATTCATAGCAAGTGCACTCATGGCTCGACCTTTAAGGTTTATTTTCGATTTATAAGAGGGCGTCATTGAGTGTTGTCTCCAAAATTAGCTGGGGTAGAGTCTGCACTTGTTGCAGTCGCTAAAGTAGCACGTGCAGCATGAGACTGATCAGCATTTGTACCTGAGTCATTATTAGGACCCTTAGGCTTATACTTAAAAAAAGAGCGTACCCACACATAGAACATAGGAATAAAGAAGATACCTAATAGTGTTGCGGTTATTACTCCCCCAACCACACTAGTACCAATGGCGTTTTGACTACCGGCACCAGGACCTGTAGCTAAGTATAAAGGAACCACACCAAAACCGAAAGCCAATGACGTCATGATAATAGGGCGCAAGCGCTGTCTAGCTGCAGTCATTACCGCTTCACGCAAACTATAGCCTTCCTCTTGATGCTCTTTAGCAAACTCAATAATCAAAATAGCGTTCTTCGCTGACAAGCCTACCACAGTTAATAAACCTACTTGTAGATAAATATCGTTGGCAAAAGCTCTAAACCAAGTCAGCATTACTGCACCAAGTACCCCAAGTGGAATTACTAATAATACAGCGAATGGAATCGACCAGCTTTCATATAGTGCGGCTAAACATAAAAAAACAACCAATATAGATAAAGCATATAACATCGGCGCTTGAGCACCAGATTTTTGTTCTTCAAGTGACATACCTGTCCACTCAAAGCCCACTCCGGCTGGTAGCTGTTCAACCATTTGCTCCATAGCTGCCATAGCTTCACCGGTACTTAATTCGGGAGCTGCACTTCCTTGGATATTCATAGAGGGGAAGCTGTTGTAGCGTGTCAATCTTGGTGAACCATTCTCCCATTCACTGGTTGAAAAGCCTCCCATAGGAATCATTTCACCAGCATTATTGCGTACATACCATTTATTAATGTCTTCAGGATTGGTACGGCTATCGGCTTCGCCCTGAACAAAGACACGTTTAATACGACCTCTATCTACGAAGTCGTTGACATAAGATGAGCCCCAAGCAGTTGATAAGACACTATTAATATCACTAATAGCTAGACCATAAGCTGCCGCTTGTTGCTGATTAATATTGACTTTTAGCTGAGGTGCATCTTCTTGACCGTTAGGACGCACGCCAGCCACTTGTTTATTTTGCGCAGCCATACCAAGCAGTTGGTTACGTGCATCGAGCAACCCTTCATGTCCTAAGTTACCCACATCTTGAAGCATTAAGTCAAAACCACTCGCGTTACCAAGCTCTGTAATTGCAGGAGGAACAATGGCAAACACTTGAGCTTCATTAAGCTGGGTAAAGAAATAACCCATTGCACGTCCAGCCACAGCTTGGGCTGTATTCTCCTTGCCACTCCTATCTGCCCAATCTGATAAGCGCACAAAAGCCAGGCCCATATTTTGACCTTGGCCTGCAAAACTAAAACCAGCCACTGTAAACACAGAGGCTACGTTATCTTTTTCTTGGGTATTATAATAGGTTCGTACTTTATCCAGGACCTGTTGCGTTTCATCTAAAGTGGATCCTGAGGGCAACTGTACTAAGGTAAACATAATACCCTGATCTTCTTCTGGCAAAAATGATCCAGGAATACGAAGGAAGACCACCGTCATAAGGCCTATTATTGCCGCATAGCCTAATAAATATAACCATTTTAGCTTAATACTTTTACCTATAAAACGCTCATACGATTTACTAACTTTATCAAAACTACGGTTAAACCAACCAAAGAAGCCTTTTTTATCTTCACCATGATTTTTTTGACGCTTGAGCAAGGTTGCACACAGTGCAGGGGTGAAAACCAAAGCCACAATAGCTGACAACACCATGCTGGTAATTAAAGTAATTGAGAACTGACGGTAAATTACACCAGTTGATCCACCAAAGAAGGCCATAGGTACGAAGACTGCAGATAAAATTAAGGCGATACCGATGACCACTTTACTAATTTCGCCCATAGATTTTAATGTGGCATCTTTGACGGAAATGTCAGGATTTTCTTCTAAAATGCGCTCCACGTTTTCGACAACAACAATGGCATCATCTACCAGTAGACCAATAGACAATACCATTGCAAACATGGTCAACACGTTAATACTAAATCCGGCTACATACAATACTGCAAATGTACCTAATAGAACCACAGGAACAGCAAGGGTTGGAATAATCGTGGCGCGCCAGTTTTGCAAGAACAAAAACATAACCACAAATACCAAAGCAATCGCTTCAATCAAGGTATGAACCACTTGTTCAATAGATAGCTTAACGAATGGGGTGGTGTCATAAGGCACGACGGCAACTAAGCCTTTTGGAAAATTGGTTTCAAGCTGCGCCATACGTTCAGCAACCAACTGACGGGTTTCAAGAGCGTTTGAGCCTGGAGCAAGTGAGATACCAAGTCCGGCAGCCTCTTTGCCATTATATAGGGCGACGACACCGTAGTTTTCACTACCTATTTCGACCCTAGCCACATCTCCTAAGCGTACTTGAGCCCCTGTGCCATCGGTTTTAACCAATATGTTTGAGAACTCTTCTGGCGTTTTTAAATAGCTTTGAACACTTACCGTAGCGTTAATAACTTGTTGATTGGTATTGGCAGGGGCTTGACCTAATTGACCCGCTGATACTTGAGCATTTTGAGCTCGAATAGCATTTACTATATCAGAGGGCACTAAATTATAACTACGAAGGCGAGCAGGATCTAGCCAGACGCGCATCGCATAAGAAGAACCAAATAAATTAACATCACCGACGCCTTCTACACGGCTAATTTGATCAACGATATTCGAGGCAACATAGTCAGCAATATCCGAGCGATCCATTGAACCATCTTCAGAGACAAAGGCTTGTACCATTAAAAAGCTACTAGAAGACTTATTAACATTGACCCCTTGACGCTGAACCGTTTCAGGTAACGAACTCATGGCTGCTTGCAGTTTGTTTTGAACTTGAACTTGAGCGGTATCTGGATCCGTTCCGTTCTCAAAAGTTAACGTTACAGAGCCTGCGCCATTTGAAGAGGAGCTAGAGGACATATACATTAAGCCATCTAAGCCTTTCATGCGTTGCTCGATAATCTGAACCACTGAGTCTTGAACCGTCTGAGCATTGGCTCCTGGGTAGTTAGCGCTGACACTAATAGTAGGCGGTGCAATGCGTGGGTATTGTTCAATCGGTAAATTAATGACCGAAATGATACCCATCAGCATGACTATAATGGCAATCACCCAAGCAAAAATAGGGCGGTTAATAAAAAATCTCGACATGATGTTTTCCTAGTCTGCCTATTTTTGAGTTATTTTGTAGCGTCTTTTTCAGGCATATTTTTAGCCTGAGGCGCTACAGGGCCATTTTGCATTCCAGGTTTTGCAGCCATTTCAGGTTTTGCAGCCATTTCAGGTTTTGCAGCCATTTCAGGTTTTGCAGCCATTGGAGGTTGGGACTGAGCTTGACCCTGACCTTGATTTAGGACGGCGGCTTCATTAGATGTAGGTACATAAGGCTTACTAACCACTTGTTGATCAGGCTTAACTTTTGAGCCACCTATAGCAACTATATTATCACCCAATTGAAGACCTTCAGTTACAATCCATTGACCTTGATAAGTGCCATCGATTTTGACATTGCGAACTTGAATCTTATTGTCTTTGTCTACGATATAAACTTGAGTCTCACCTTTAGGCGTACGAATTATGGCGCTTTGTGGTAATAAGACTGCGTTATTGACTAAGCCTTGAATAAGGCGAGCTTTCACGTACATGCCAGGCAAAAGCATGTAGCCGCTATTTTTAAAAATGGCGCGTAATGTAACAGCGCCTGTGCTTTGGTCCACCTTGGCTTCAGCCAAAGACAGTTGGCCTCGAATTGGATAAGTTGATCCATCTTCTAATATCAGTTCAACAGTGCTACTACCTGCTTGTACTGAACCCATAGCTTGCTGCTGTTTTAACTTTAATAATTCAGATGAAGATTGACTGATATCCACATAAATGGGGTCAATTTTAGAGATAGTTACCAAAGGATTGGCCTGATTTGCATTTACCAATGCCCCTGCTGTTACATTTGAGCGCTCAGAGATACCAGAGATAGGCGACCTAACTATGGTGCGGCTCAAATCTAATTGCGTACCCGATAGTTGAGCTTTTGCGGTATTAACTGCCGCTTGAGCACTGGCAATATTCGCTTGTGCTTGCTGTGCTGCTGCTTGGGCACTGTTTAAACCTGCTTGAGCGGTTTTTAATTGAGTAAGAGCCTGCTCATATTGCTGAGCCGAAATCGCTTGCTGCGAGACTAAAGGTTGTAATCTTTGTGCGTCCGCCTGTGCTTGCTGAAGCAAAGCTTTTTGAGACTCAATATTGGCAAGCGCATTGTTATAACTTGCTTTGGCGGTTTGAACATTTGCTTCAGCTTGTTGAACTGCTGCCTGATTAGCACCCGCACTTGATTGATAGTTTTCAGGACTGATTCGATACAATGGTTGTCCTTTTTGTACCATACGGCCTTGAGGAAAAAGAATTTCATCTACAACCCCAGTTACTTGAGGTCTTATATCAGCAACCTCATAAGCGGCTGTTCGACCAGAGAACTCATGAACCATAGGAACGGTTTGAAATTTTACAGGAATGACATTCACCACAGCAGGGGGCATTTGTTGCTGGGCAGCGGCAGCATTTGCCGCCTCGTCTTTTTTGTCGCAACCGGCAATAAGTAAACCAGATATAGTTAAACTAATAGCAATGAAAAGGTGCGAGTATTTCATGAAAAAAAACCTTAAGTAGTGGGTCATCATAAGTAAATATTTTCAAACAGGATACGCTAAAAAAATAATACAACATTAAAATTATTTTTACTTTAGCAACGATGAGAAAGGTATATGTTCAATATTTGTAAAATCTGCTAAATGAGTTATTTATTGCTTACTTCTATTATGGATCAGACTATATATACCATACCTATGAATTAACAAAATTTATTAGATATAGCTCGAAACTAGATTAAAACTTTTCATAAAAGCTTTATAACCACTAAAAGGTTGAATAATTAATAGCCATATTGGATAAAGGAATAAAGAGGTGTCGATATTGTTTAATAAGTTCAGATATTAACATTTATAATTGGTAATTATATATTACAAATGTAAAATTTAACAAGCTATTAATAATTAAGATCAAGTGAAATTTTAGAATG
>NZ_JAGLBC010000098.1 GCF_018260395.1 Psychrobacter sp. | reverse complement strand
TAAATTTTTCTACTTTTAAAGCGTAGGTATTTAATTTTGTTCAATTACTTATGTTATATTTAAATAAGTATAAATAAATATTCATCCAACCTAAGGAGTTAATAAACTTGAAAATTTTATTCAGCTTATTGCCAAGTGGTTTCATTGCCATCGCCCTATTCTCTAGCATAGCTGCTCAAGCCAACTATGACTGCGAAATGGATATGGAAAAGGCTTACACTTGTGCTGACAACGCTGTAGTTACAGAGAAAAAACGTCTTAATAAGACTTACATGAAAATATATCAAACTTTGAATACCAGCCAAAAACAAAAACTAGATACTGAGCAAATAGCTTGGATTAAGAGACGTGATGCTAAATGTCTTACCCCTAATGACTCACAACCAATAAATAATATGAAGGTTTGGCAAGAAATTTCAGATTTAGTCTGTATCGCTAATGAAACACAAAGTCGTACTTCCTATTTCCAAAAACGCTTCTCTAAGAAACGTTAGCATAAACAGTTTTATTAGTATTGGTTCAACATATAATAGTAACGATTTCTTAAATAAAAACCACGTTTGGTTGTATACCAGTCGCGGTTTTATTTACTCACTTACTTACTTGCTTGCTTAATTAATCAGTTAGTTAATTATTTATTTACTTATTTCATTAGTTAATTAATTGAAACGTGACAATCTAAATAATCTTAACTAAATAACCTTAAATATTCCACTCAACAAAGTTTTTAAGCAGCTGTAATCCATCTTTATGGCTCTTTTCAGGGTGGAACTGGGTCGCAAATAGGTTGTCTTTGATGACGCTTGCACAAAATGGCTGACCATAGTCACATACTGCGGCAACAACCGACTTGTCCTCCGGCGCACAATAATAACTGTGTACAAAATAAAAATGTGCATGTTCATCGATACCCTGCCAAAGAGGATGCTTGGTATCCATGCCC
The DNA here is from genome assembly GCF_018260395.1 of Psychrobacter sp. GTDB lineage: Bacteria > Pseudomonadota > Gammaproteobacteria > Pseudomonadales > Moraxellaceae > Psychrobacter. The sequence goes on along the minus strand of NZ_JAGLBC010000098.1, from coordinate 7,775 downwards.
GATATAGTATTCCATCCCATGTGCGGAATCTTAATCGCTGCGCCTTGCTCATTTGTCCAGTTAGCATCAAACTTCTTGACTTGACCGGATATGATATCTAGACATTGGGTGGTCTCAAACTCTAACGACTCGGTAAACAACGCTTGCATACCGACACAAATCGCCATCACAGGCTTGTTAAATACTACCTCGCATACCGCTTCATCAATGCCCTCTTCTCGCATCTGGGCCATACAATCTCGCATTGCACCGACGCCAGGAAAGACAATTTTATCGGCGGCGCGAATAATTTTTGCATCATTGGTGATAGATACCTCTGCGCCAACAGCCGCTAAGGCTTTACTGGCTGAGTGTAAGTTGCCCATGCCATAGTCGAGCAATGCAATTTTGGTCATAACTTAAAGCGCCTCTTTGGTTGACGGAAGGGTATTCAACGCCCGTTCATCATACTCACACGCCATACGTAAAGCCCGCGCAAAGGCTTTGAAAGTAGACTCAATTTGGTGATGACTGTTTACGCCTTTTAAATTGTCTAAATGCACCGTCATCCAAGCATGATTGACGAAACCAAAAAAGAACTCACTAAATAAATCCACATCAAATTTACCGACATAAGCACGGGTAAATGGGATGTCCATATGTAGACCCGGACGACCAGAGATATCCACCACCGCACGAGATAACGATTCATCTAGCGGTGCATAAAAGTGTCCATAACGGCGAATACCCTTTTTGTCGCCTAATGCTTTTGCAAATGCTTGTCCCAGCGTAATTCCAGTATCTTCAACGCTATGATGGTCATCAATATCGACGTCGCCTTTACAGGTAATATCTAAATCAAATAATCCGTGACGCTTAATTTGGTCAAGCATATGATCTAAAAAAGGCACACCTGTATCAATGGTGCCTTGGCCGGTTCCGTCTAAATTCACAGTCACGCTAATTTGGGTCTCAGCAGTATTGCGAGTGACATTGGCGATACGAGCAGGTCGCTCGGCTGGGTTTGGACTAATTTGGGTAATCATGGCGAATTGGCTCACTAGTTATTGGCTGTTTTATAGAAGTTTATAACATTTATGGAACTGTTTTTAACAGTAATGTCATGATAATAGCAAAGGTACTGAATTTAAGCCATATTCACATACTACCGACAAGTAATGTTTGTTAAAATAGCGTTATTATTTAGCCCATATATTGTTATTGTATGAAGAATTTTTTTTATGAAATCCTATGTTAGATTCAACCAATTAGAGACTAAAAATGCCTTTAGAAGCCGTTGCTATTAACTCTTTTGATGCCCCTGTTATGCGTGAAACGACTCATGATAATGAGTTTCGTGAGCGTATTGGCAAACTGTACTCAGCTGACAATGCCAACCTTGGCGATTTGGCGGACAGCGAGGCAGTGCTCACACTTTTTGAGACCGCTTTTAAGCGTGGCAATTTGATGTATGTGGGTATGTTCAATGACAAACCTATTGCGGCGATTGGTTGTTTTGATGACGGTCAAACCGATACCAAGCGCTTGCAATATCTCGCTATGCATCCTGAAAACGTTAATCGAGGTATTGAGGCCAAGTTTATCAAAATGGTCTATGATAAGGAAATTAAAAAGGGGGTTCGTCAATTTATGCCCGTTGACGAGCAAGTTCATAGAATTATGAGCGACTATGAAATGATTCAACTAAAATAACTTAAAACCTAAAATAACTTAAAATCAGGATATGAGGCCTATTTTGATATTATTTTACCTATTTTGATTTAATTTTCAAAAAAAGGTTGACAGATTATCGAATATTTAGTTTAATAGCGACCTCATAAAGACGGCTCGATAGCTCAGTCGGTAGAGCAAAGGATTGAAAATCCTTGTGTCGGCAGTTCGATTCTGCCTCGAGCCACCATCTTTATTACCAATACTGCTTTACAGCATAAATAACCCTCAAACTACTTTAGTTTGGGGGTTTTTTTATGGTTGCTATTTTAGTTGACTTACCTTTTTCATGACCATGATAGATGTCTTATACAATCCTTTAGGTTCTTCTTATTTAACACTATAACAACTCTATAACTATCGATAGTCGTTAATGCCTTAGTAACTGTCAGGTTACAGAGTCCATATTTACTGCTAATTGCGAACCGTTATACTAAAGACAACTTTATTATTTGACCTAATTTTACTTATGCTTGAATTCAACTACGATTTAGACTATAAAACCCTGAACCTTCGTGAGCATCCTGAGTTATATCGGGTAGGACGTGGCGAACAGGGCGTTTTATTGGTAGAGCCTTATAAATCTGAGATTTTGCCACATTGGCGCTTTGCTACCCCTGATATAGCGCAAGAAAGTAGTGATATTATTTATCAGATGTTCTTAGATTATCTTTCCGATGAGGATTTTGTCGGTGCAGATATGGCACGTAAATTCTTGCAAATGGGCTATACTCGAGCTCGACGTTATGCCAATCACAAAGGTGGTAAAAAATATAAAGGCCCAGTACCAGACGATAAAAAGGGGCAAAGTGGCGCTCATGGTCGTGAAGAGCTTCCGCGTGACGAAGAAGACCCTGTTAAAGCGGAATCTGCACGTATCTTCAAACAAAAATGGGACTTGTGCCGAGAAAACAAAACATACTTAAAAATGAAAAAAGAACATATTGAAAAATATAAAGATGTATCATAACCCTAACGCTAAACCGAGCAATAAAACGACTTAAAAACTTAGCAATAATCCTAGCAATAAACCGAACAAAATACTCGAAATAATAAAGACTTGAGAAAACTATGACCGATTTAAAAAAGAAACTGCTTATTTTTGACTTCGATGGTACCTTAATAGATAGTGTGCCTGATTTGGCACAAGCAGTGAATAATATGCTTACCACGCTAGGTAAATCTAACTTCCCTGTTGCTACCATTCGTAATTGGGTGGGCAACGGATCGCGCAAGCTAGTAGAGCGTGCTCTAGTAGGTGATATTGAGGTCGCAGAGGGTCAATTGGGTGTTGAGGAGGTTGAGGGTGCTGAGCAAGTCTTCTTCGATGCCTATGCCAAAATCAGTGGTAAAAATACGGTAGCCTATCCTAACGTAGATGCTGGGTTAAAACAGTTAAAAGCGACCGGTTTTATTTTGGCTTTAGTGACCAATAAACCGATACAATTCGTGCCTAAGATTTTGCAAAGCTTTGGATGGCAGGATTTATTCACTGAAGTGCTAGGCGGTGATAGCCTACCGACCAAAAAACCTGATCCACAACCTTTGCTTCACGTTTGTCAGCTACTGGGCATAAGTGCTGAGCAAGCGGTAATGATTGGCGATTCAAAGAACGATATTTTGGCGGGTCAAAACGCTAATATAGATACATTAGGTCTGTCTTATGGTTATAATTACGGTCAAGATATTCGTGAGTTAAATCCTAGTGCTACATTTGATGATTTTCAAAGCTTGGTAGACTGGGTATTGGCCCACTACTATTAGTTTTTATTGACTAAAGTAGCCAATCTTCGCAAAGCACTATGTAAACTATTTAATAAATTTAGCTTATTAAGCTTTGATTATCAGACTTGGCTTATTAAATTTTGATTATCAAACTTGGCTTATTAAACTAAAACTAGCCATTCAAACATTTTTATTAGTTAAGGCAACATCATGACCCACACTCCTCCTGCTGACCTACTCGAAAAAGCCAAACATTGGCGTAAAGACATCGTCTTTACTCAAGATGTATTAGGAGCGCCCATGCACTTTACCACCACGTGGGGTATTTTCTCTCCCGAGAAGCTTGATGCAGGCAGCTTGATGCTGCTAGATTACATCGACTTTCAAGTGGATGATGACTCAATCGATCTTGGCTGTGGGTATGGGGTACTGGGCATGGCGGCCGCGCGCGAATGCCCGCAAGGTCAGCATACTTTAATCGATAAAGACTTCATGGCTGTTGAATATGCACGTCGTAATTGTGAGAAAAATGGTCTGAAAAATGTCGATGTGCATTTATCAAATGGCTTCAACCATGTCGATCCAAATAAAGACTTTAGCTTGGTGATGACCAACTTGCCGGCCAAAGTGGGTAAAGAGCAGCATTATTTATACCTATTGGATGCTTATAGCAAAATGCGCTCTGGCGGTCGTTTTTATGTGGTGACCATCAATGGTCTACGTCAGTTTATGAAGCGTGCTTGTACCGAAGTATTTGGCAATACCGAAAAGGTAAAACAGGGGCAAACGTATACCATTACTCGTGCCATCAAAGAATAAAACTTAACTTGATGGTAGTTATAGCTATAGTTTCAGGTACGAGTTGAGATTCAGGCACAGCTAACATAGACAATGTTTTGTTAATCTTATTTCCAATAGATCAATAAAAATTTGATTGACTACAAATCATTCTAGCGTTGACGTTTAATTAAATAAAAGCCTAATAACGCACTCCCTATTATAGGCAGCAATACCATCAATAACGGCGAAGCTCCGGTTGCCAAGGATACAAAACTGGCCAAGTCCTGCATATAGCTAAACATCAGACCAAAGATTAATGCCACCACAATACGCAAACCTAAGCTGTGAGTACGTAGAGACCCAAAAACAAAAGAACAAGCTACAATTACTAGCGATAAGATGGCAAATGGTGATAATAACTTCTGCCAGAAGGCCACTTCATGCTCTAGTGATCGAGTGCCTTGCGCATCATTAAAGCGCATATGATCATAAAGCTGAGTCAATGATAAGTCTTCAGCTCGGCGCGTCAACAGATAAACAGAGCTAGGCGATATCGGCAGATTAATCACATCATCTGACTGGGTTTGTCTAGAAACCAAAGGCTCTCCATTCAACACAAAATCTCGTGATCGCAACACATTATGTGAAGACGTCTGATTAGCAGATTGATTGCTAGTTGCTTGGCTGTTAGTTAATTGGCTGTTAGTTGCTTGATTGTTAACAGATTGAGCATTAATAGATTGAGCGTTAGAGGCTTTATCTTCACTGTCAGCTTTGCTAGACATCATTTGCGCTGCTGTCTCTTGTTCTGATTTTTCAATTGCAGCCCGTTCAGCCAGCTTTAAGGTGGTGACATCTTTTAATTGCCATTGATAGTTAATAAGATTTTTCTCTTCTATTTTCTCTACTAGGGAATGGTTTTGCATACTAGCTTGGGATTGATCATCAGCTTTAGGCAAGTAGATACCACCTGATGCTTTAGAAACGGCGGTCAAGTTGTTATTGGCATCCAAGTGCCAACGCTTTACTTTACCAATATTGCCATTCGCATCTGCGTAATCTATAAAGATAATATTGTGGCCTATTGCACCTTCTGCTGGGTTTGTACCACTTTCAGGTGCATTTTGTAGGGTCCAATAGCCATTAACTGAAGCCAATAAAGCGGTGTCTGGTGAGCGAATTTGATTGGCTTTCAGATTGGTTATTGGCAACACAAACTGATTAATAGCCAAAGCCAATATCACAAAGATAAACGCCGGTTGTAATACCCAGCTAACGATGCGATTAATACTAAGCCCTGCCGCTCTCATCACTATAATTTCAGAGTTATTCGCCAATAGACCTAGTCCAACTACTGCACCCAATAAGGCACCTGTAGGGGTAAATAGAACTAGGGAGTAAGGCGCCTTATAAAAAATATAAGCCAATGCATCAAAGTAAGTATAAGTATCAGAGATTTTTTCTAGTTCTGCCAAGTAGGAAAAAACCAATTGCAATGCCCAAAGCCCTATTATTGCAAATAACATGGCAAATAGAGCGTTCTTCTTAACATAACGAGAGAGAATCTTACCCGGATTAACGCCAGTTAGAGGTGTGGAGCTGCCAAAGTTCATAGGTTTCATTGTTGGCCTCCATTATTCATACTGTCATTGAGGCTTGAGAGTTTACGCTGACCTAACCTAAAGCGCACTCTATGATGAATGCGGCTTGCCCAGTTAAGATATAGTGCCAAAGCGATAAAACTAATGATAGCTATCGGATAACTCAGCACAGATAACGATCCTTTAGTTACCGAATTTTTTAGAGATATAATCACTATGGCACAACTGGCAAAAATAATAATGGCCGGCAACAGTCTTAGCCAGCGTCCCTGTCTAGGACGTACTTGCGCTAGTGGCACTGCTAACATGGGCGCTAAAATAATTAACCAAGGTAATGACAAACGATAGCCTAACTCAGCTTGAGCGGCATTGACTTGTTTCTGGTCCGGTTTTTGTATGGTTGCAGGCTTGTCTGTGCTAGCTTTTTTAGTCAAATCTATTACAGGCGCTGCTTGGCCTGTGGCAGCTTGCCACAATACTGGCAAAGTTTGAGTCGCTACATTTTCATCGGTAATAATATCTTTGGGAGGTTGATTAATACTAATACGATACCGCTCGAAGCTAATTTGGTTATAGACCAAACTATCAGCCCCTACCTCATATCGTCTTCCTTGAAATAAATCTAATTGAGTGCTGTTGCTATTACTACTGCCAACCACTTGTACCGCTCTTTTGGCCAATACAATGACATCACGATCGGCACTATCTGACTCTGCTTGCGTATCAGTAGGCGCCACCGGCTTAGTCAGTTCGGTAATGGTTTTATCTGCTTTAGGCGTTAAATTAGGAACCGTTTTTTCGGCAATTGGCGCTTGGTCTTGTTCGTTTTGTGAGGAGTTAGCTAAATCAGATTTTTTATTATCATTGCTTTCATCACCAGTTTGCACCAGTATGACATCACGCAATTCAGTGCGATCCTCATTCATACCACCAACATATAAATGATAATTGTCACTAGTAATAAAAGACTGTGGACGAATTAAGTCAAAGGCACTGCTTAAAGACTGTTGATGCCAAATACTGTCTGAATTACGCACTCCCCAAGGCTTACCATAAAGCGATAGCCCAGCTTCAATGACGAATAATAACAAGATAAAAGGAATCATTAGTCTTGCCAGACTTCCACGCGAGATACCGCTACCGTTAAGCACCGCCATTTCGTTATCAACATAAAGTCGACCAAATACTAGCATCAATCCGATGAAAAAAGACAGCGGTAGTACCAGTTCCAAAAAGAAAGGTAAGTTATAGCCAATAATGGCAAATAATAAACCTACATCGAGGCGCCCTTCAGCAGCAATACCGAAGTAACGAATCATTCTTCCGCCCAGTAGCAATACCACCAAAAAACCTAGCACTAAAGCGGTAGTTGAGGCGACTTGTCTGGTCATGTATCGGCGTAAAATCACAAGTGAACTCAAATTATGTTAAAAGAAGTGAATGGCTTAATTTCAGCAAATCATAAAGGATTTTGCGAGCAATGAACGGTTATATTGATGAATATTAACAAAGGGCATACATCAATGTGGCATAGCTTATCGTTCGGCAACAAAATACTGATAACAAGGACGTATTATAATCTTAAGCGGTATTGTGATGATAGGGGCATTGCCGTATTGAACATTCAAGTCCGTATTGAACATTTAAATAAACTCAAAGCAGTGACGCTCTTAAGCGGTATTAGATTTGTAGCCTTATACCAGTCTCTCAGCTATTCATTTAATTATTCATTTAATACAAGTTTGTCGCATTTATGAATAATTTAGGAGTGAATATGGTCTTTTATGCTAGCATGATTGTAAGGTCTATAGGGTCGTAATTTGCGTCCATTTGTCCATAATTTATGCCAATATGTTAGACTATCCTTTGGATTTTTTCGACCATGCACTTTTTCGACATTGCATAAGTCATAATCTAATTATCAACAATCTGTCAAATATGAATCTGTCAAATATAAGT
>NZ_JAGLBC010000097.1 GCF_018260395.1 Psychrobacter sp. | reverse complement strand
TTATCACGCTTTAATTTATAGGGTTTTTATTGTAATGAAGCCATTAATTTGTTAAAATTGTCCGCTTTAATTTACACACAAATGTAATATTCCAATTTGGTGTTACGACACATTGCAAAATATTTTATGCTTATGATTAATGTTTTTATAACAATGTATCAGATAGCTTAAAAGCATAGACCAGGTTGGCTGCTCTGGTAATTGCAATATGTCAACTAACTATTATGCTAGCCAATGGATAGTCTCAGATCCATAATGGCTAAAATAGGAAGACTTAGAATTTGCCATAATTAATAGGGTTCATTTACTTGTAACCCTCGACCCATGGCAATTTAGAAGCGTTGTGTTATTTTACAAATAGAATTTTGCGTCAGCCAGTTTATACTATAAACTACTGATTTTTATATTCATCAGTAATTATTACTGAATCCTACTTTAGTAATTAAACTCTACCAAGGAGACATCCGTGGCTAACTCAGCACAAGCTCGTAAACGCGCTCGTCAAAACAATACTCGTCGTCAACACGCTGCATCACAGCGTTCAATGATCCGTACTTACATCAAGAAAGTAGATGCTGCTATCCTTGCTGGTGACTACGACGCAGCTACTGCAGCTTACAATAAAGCTGTACCTGTAATTGATCGTTTGGCTGACAAAGGCGTTATTCATAAGAACAAAGCAGCTCGTCATAAGAGCCGCTATAATAAAGCAATTAAAGCACTTAAAGCTTAATTGATTCGTTATAAATAAAAAAAGGCCCCTATCTTATTACGAGTTAGGGGCCTTTTTAATTTAGCAGATATTGACAATTAGATGAATAGGAATTCAAATCACAATCAAACTTTGTGTCGATACTTGAAAATTTTCACCACGCCAGATCAAATTCGCGGTAGCTTCTTCAAACGGTTTATTATCAAACCACAAAAACATCCCCTCCATCATCTTTGGCCAATCATCCCATGTGATCTCTTTACTTTGTAGCATAACTCCTAAAAATGCTGCCAACAAAGTATCATGACTTACTGCCAATGACAAATGACCTGGCTGAGGTTGACACTGATATAGCAAGAATAGAAGGTCTAATGCACCTTGCTTAGCAGGTTTAGTACTGCTTGATACATTCTGTAAAAATGCATTAATAAAATTTAATGCCCCTATCTTTTTAAACTCTTCATTGGCTTGCTTGGCATTGATGACTAAACTACCTGGCTCAACCAATAAGGGTTGGTGAACAATTGGCTGACTAACCCCTGCTCCTTCCTGCATTAGTTTGGCGGTATCAACACAGCGCCAAATCGGACTAGCGATACTGTGCGTGTCCATAGAGTAAGGCAAATTATCACCAAGCCATCGTCCCCATGATTTTGCTAGCACTCTTCCTCGAGGCGTAAGCGGTAGGTCATAACTGGCAAAACCCTTACCGTTTGAAGGCTCTCTTAAGGAATGCCTCGTAAATAAGATTAAACGCTCATCACTATTTGGTAAGTGTTTGACCGAGTGCAGCATACTTGGGGGCAAATGCGCAGGCGCAGGGGTTCTGACAGGAGGCTTCCTATTGCTTGTATTTGACACCGTACCACTCATAAGCTTAGAGTCGTCAAATTCAGGCTGAAACCTTTGACCCTTTAATGGTTGCTTAGATTCATCGATAGCTGTACCTACTATATTATTGGGTATAGTGCCAAACTTAGACTCAGTATTAAGTTCAAGTTGCGGTGATTTAGTCGTATCATTTATTTTTTTTGTCATATCTCTACCGTATCAAACTTCGACCACCTTCGACCAATTAAACTCTAATTGAGTACTGCTAATTTCCCCAGGATAAGCTCTTGGATTTACGATAACCCGAGTTTTACCTTCTTGATAATCAAAAGCTTCATGGGTATGCCCATGTAACCATAATTTCGGCGCCCAAACTTGATGCATCCATGAGCTTAAATCCGTTACAAATGCTGCATTGCTAGGCAGACCCGCATATTTTGGTGACACTGATCTTGGTGTAACGCTATGATGAGTCATAACGATTACTGTCTTACCTTCCTCATAAGCTTCAATTAAAGCCTGCTTTAACCAAGCACGATGTTTATGATGAATTTCTATAGATACCTCTGGTGAGAATAACTGATGCCCTGACATGATTTGGCGGTAATCTCGCATAAAAGTCATCACCAAATCTCTAGTCTCCGCTGTAGCTTCAAACTCATAGTCTGTCCATAAAGTACAGCCAAGCAAACGAAACTCACCAATATCGATATGCTGACATTGAAGAAATTTCAACCCCTTAAAGCCACTTTCATCAAAAGTATCCCACTTCTTAAGCTTTTCATCAAAAGACTGGACATCTTCTGAGAAGTACTCGTGATTACCTGCAATGGTAAACAAGGGTTTATTATTTAACTCAGCTTGTTGCTGTAACCAGAGCATACCTGTGTCACTATTAGCGGTATCTCCAGCTACTAAAATGACATCTGCATCGGTAGATACAAGACTACCTAATGGCAATTGACGCTTTTCATAGCTATCGATATGAAGGTCACTTAATACTTGTAGTTTCATAGGATCTTATTAATAAAATTTATGTGATATTCTAAATGTTAGGGGTCTAAGCTTAACCGCAAGCTATATTCTATGCCGCTTCATAGTCCCTATGATGTTATAAAAGATATCTTTTCTAATTTAGTTTAAACTTGCTAAGATCTGTGTCATTTTATCAATGGGATTTTGGGCTTGAGTGATTGACCGACCAATGACCAGATAATCAGATCCATTATGTATGGCCTGACTTGGCGTGCAAATGCGCTTTTGGTCATCCGCCGAGTCATCTGCCATACGTATTCCTGGGGTGATTAATCTAAACGAGTGACCGCACAGCTGCTTTAATCGCTGCGCTTCTTGAGCAGAACATACGACCCCATCAAGTCCCGCCTCTTTGGTCAATAAGGCTAGTTGCTCAACTTGTTTTGTCACTGATGTATCAATTCCTATACCCTTAAGACCCTCTTCTGTCATAGAAGTTAAAACGGTAACCGCAATCAATAAGGTATCATGTCCTGCCTGTTGTAAGCGCTTTTTTGACTCTTGCATAGCTAAAAGTCCAGCACTAGCATGAACATTAACCATCCAAACTCCCATATCAGCTGCTGCTAATACTGCTTGAGCAGTTGTATTAGGAATATCATGAAACTTTAAATCCAAAAACACTTCGAAACCACGGCCTTGTAATTCATTGACAATTTTAGGTCCACAGTAGGTAAATAACTCTTTGCCTACCTTGACACGACATAAACGTGGATCTAGCTGATCGGCTAAGCTTAATGCCTCATTCAATGAGGGTTTATCAATGGCTACAATGATAGGTGAAACAGGTGAAATTAAATCAGTTTTGATAGGTTGATTCGATTGATGAAGTTGGGTCACAGTGTCTCCTAACTAGTATAGATGCAATAAATAAGGCTATTTCAAAAGTGGATTGTTTTTTGGGTAATTACTAAATTTTCGTAGTCAGTAATTCGTAGTCAGTACTAAAAATTAGTTTAATTCTGTATTTTTTAAACAGTATATAGTAGCCCTCATAAAATCGCTAAATTTATAGACTGCTATTTTATTATTTTATTTAGAATCTTTGTTTAGTACCTTTTTTTAGAACTTTTTATTTAAAATCATTTATTCAAAACTAGGGCGTGTCCCTATTTGGATTATGAGGCTGAAAATAAGATAGATTTTTGTCAAACACGAATAATTTCCAAGATAATATAGCCATATTAGCTAGAAATTAGACACAGTTTGGCGAAAATATAGCCATTTTTAGACCATAACTTATTTAATTTGCAAATAGGGACACGCCTTAAGTATCAACAAAAAAAACGACCCTTAGGTCGTTTCTGAAAAATCTTACTATCAAGTATATTCAACTTGAACAATCAAATTGTGTCAATACCTTCTATCGAATAACCGTAGTATCTGTTGGATTGACATGGGTTTGAGGATCGATATATGTTGTGTCTTCTATTGTTGGAACTTTTGTCAATCTTTCAAGCTCAAGATTAGATTGAGCTAACTTTTCATGAAGTTTTTTGTTTTCTTTACTCAAACGGCTAATTTCCCACTTGTTCTGAAATACTTTGAACAACAATAACGACAATAACATTCCAGTCAATATACCAAGGAATAAACATAAGATTAGAAGCAATCCTAAATTCATTGCAGGCGCATGAGAAAATAATAAGTTCACAGCAATTTCACTGCTATTGGTTAAAACTAAGCCTAAAGAATAACCAAATACTAAAAATAATAATATAATAAGTACAAAGCGCATAACCACCTCCAAATAATGAAAATTTAATTTAAATAAGTATATTGCTATATATGTAGTCTTATTAAATAAACTAATAAAATGGATTATAACGTTATATGCCTAATTGTTGATAGCATTGATTAAGTTTAAAAACAAATTTATGACAGATTATCGCTTTTATAACTTGCAATAAATAGCTGTATTACAAGTAATGGTTATCAATGGGTCATTTTTTTGATACTATGCGTGTTAATTTATGATAACTATACCCCTTTATATTTAAACAGGGGTAACTATCCTTTCCAGTGGTCATTAATTCAATTGATTCTATCAAAAATTAAACTTATAGAGACAACTACTATGCTACCGCTGGCTTGTTTTTTTGGTAACTGTTATATAGAAATTTAAGGACTTTATATGAACTTATTTATCCAAGCAGCTCATGCTGCAGAAGCTCCGGGTGGCACTGCTATGATTATGCAGTGGATTTTTCCACTAGCTATCTTTGCCATCTTTTATTTTTTAGTCATTAGACCACAATCTAAACGAGCCAAAGAGCACCGTAATATGGTTGATTCATTAACTGCGGGTAGTGAAGTAATCTTCGCTGGTGGTTTAATGGGAAAAATTAAATCAATTGAAGGTGACTATGCGATAGTAGCCCTTAATGATAAAACCGACGTCAAGATTCAGCGTGCTTCTGTAATCTCTGTATTGCCAAATGGTACCATTGACGGTTTGTAATGATAGATGGCTTGTAATATCAATATTATGATCCATAAATAGTATTAAATTTAACTTTATTCCTGTCACTGCTACACCTTTAGTTCTAAGGCTAACGAATATTTGATAAATTAACTCGTGAGCTAAATTAGTAGGTTCTATGCTTATGCAGGATGCTAAAGTTAAATCTTAGGTTAAAATGTCTTATTTTTTAAATTAATTAGAGTGCACTACATACATAAATTTTGTCATATTACTTGATAAATTTTATGACAAGATATGGTCATATTCAGATATCTAAATTGCGAAGTTTAATCAAAAGTTGTTTCGCATAATTGCAATTAACTATATTGAGCTTGTTATATAAGCGACAAACTATGATTGTTATAGTTAATTACTGAGTCTTTTTGTTTTAAAATTAATTTTAAGAAGATTATTTTTTAATTAAAAGAGATGATATAAACCGGCTCAATAGTTCGTTTTATATGCTTTTAAATATCGTATATTGTCAATAGTGTAGCGTACTACTGTTACCTTCCCTCAAGTGAAGAAGCTACTATGCATTACCCTGCCTGGAAATATTTCTTAATCGTTACGGTGCTTATTATCGCTGGGCTTTATGCTCTGCCAAACTTATACCCTGATGAGCCTGCGGTACAAATTACCAGTGCCTCAGCCGGTACAGAGCTGACTAACGAGGTGCTTACCCAATCGGAACAACTTCTGGATAAAGCCGGAATAGCTTATCACGATCCTACTTTTTCAAATAACAGTGCCCTACTGCGAGTTGAAAATGGAGCTGAGCAGCGAAAGGCTCAAGAAGTACTACGCCAACAACTTGGTAATGACTATGTTGTGGCATTGAACTTAGCTCAAACTACCCCTGAATGGCTGCGTAACATCGGCGCTAAACCGCTGAAGCTTGGTCTAGATTTACGAGGTGGAGTTCGCTTTGTTCTTGAAGTTGATATGAACAAAGCGCTTGAACAACGCCTTAAAACTACTAGCAATGATGTACGTAGCAGCTTACGTGGTGAACGTATACCTGTGAAAGGTATTAACGTTATTAATCAAGGTCTATTGCTACATTTTAAGGATACTGACCTACGCGATAAAGCGCAGCGCATTATACATCGTGATCAAGGTAATCAGTTTGAAATGCAAGCTTCTATGGACGATCAAGGTCCGGCTTTGCGCTTGAATTATAATGCATCAACTTTGAAAGAAATCAACGAATACGCAGTGGGTCAAAACTTAACCACTTTGCGTAATCGTATTTCTGAATTAGGGGTTTCTGAAGCTTTAGTTCAATCTCAGGGCAGCAATCGTATTGTAGTAGAATTACCTGGTGTTCAAGATACGGCTGAAGCTAAGCGTGTACTTGGTCGTACTGCCAACCTAGAGTTCCGACTAGTTGCAGATGAAAACGCAACGTACTCTGGCGGCGTACCCCCAGCTGGAACCGAAGCTTTCCCTTATATGTCATTAGATGGCCCACCATCGCTCTTAAACCGTCAACCTATATTGACCGGTGAGAAGGTACAAGGTGCGACTTCTGGATTAGATGAAAATGGTTCACCTGAAGTTAATATTACTTTAGATACTGCTGGTGGTAAGCTCATGCAAAATGCTACCAAAAATGCAGTTGGTAAACAGATGGCGGTACTGTTTATTGAAAATAAACAAAAAGTTGACTATAAAAAAGACCCAAAAACTGGGGAAACAGTTGAAGTTCGTACACCTTATTCCGAAACCAAAATCATTAGCCAAGCTAACATTCAGGCGGTATTAGGGTCTTCTTTCCGTATTACTGGTTTAAACAGTAATGCTGAAGCTAGCGAATTAGCTTTATTACTTAGATCCGGTGCTCTTGCAGCGCCAATGTACTTCGTTGAAGAACGTACCATTGGTCCTTCACTTGGTCAGAAAAATATTGATGATGGTTTATTTTCAACCAAGGTTGGCTACTTTTTAGTTTTCTTATTTATGATTATCTTCTACCGCCTATTTGGGGTCATTGCTAACGTTGCTTTAGCCTTTAACTTGGTCATTATGGTAGCTGTATTGTCTATCTTAGGTGCGTCATTAACTCTACCAGGTATTGCAGGTATTGTATTAACTATTGGTATGGCGGTTGATGCCAACGTTCTGATTTTTGAGCGTATACGAGAAGAGATTGCTGAAGGGGTAAGACCTAAGTCAGCTATCGTCGCTGGTTTCGACCGTGCCTTTAGTAGTATTTTTGATGGTAATATAACCACCTTATTGGTAGCTATTATCCTATTCTCTATTGGTTCTGGCCCCATCAAGGGATTTGCTATTACCCTTGCCATTGGTATTCTAAGCTCTTTATTTACAGCTATCGTTGTAACTCGCGCTTTGGTACATCTAATTTATGGCAATCGTAAATCTGTCGACAAACTGAGCATAGGCTAGGAGAAAACAATGTCTACTAATAATAATGACAATCGAAATTCAAACTCTGGAATGCCGGACAGCTCATCATCTAAATATGTAGAAGGTGGTCGACGTCAAAAACATGGTCCACGCCGTGATGGTAAAGGTAATAATACTACGTTAATAGCGCCAAAAGACAATTTAAACAAAGCAGAGCGACCCACTTCTGAACCAGATGAGATTTATGAAGATGAAGCTTCTTTAGCAGAAGGCGGTATTAAGGCAGTTGGGACTAAGCACATAATTCCATTTATGAAGCTTGAAAAGCCAATGGCTATCTTTTCGCTTTTGATGGTATTAATTAGTATCGGTGCTTTATTTATCAATGGTTTAAATTTGGGCTTGGATTTTACAGGAGGTGTCTCTACTGATGTTAAGTACGAAAAGCCTGTTGAGCAAGTTGAAGTTATTCAATCCCTTGAAAAATCAGGTTATAACGATGCTGTTGTACAGTATCTAGGTGGTACAACTGAGTTATTGGTTCGCCTACCCCCTCAGTCTGATAATGTTGAAGGTTTGAATGAAAGTCTAGGTAAAGCATTACAACTACCTAATAATAAAGCAAAAATTAGTAATGTTAATATAATTGGTAGCCAAGTAGGCAGTGAAATCTACATAGGTTCCATCATTGCAATTTTGACCGCACTGTTAATGATGATGCTTTATGTGGCTGTTCGATTCCAGTTCAAACTTGCTGTGGGCGCTTTATTATCGTTGGTACACGATACTATTGTAACTTTAGGATTCTTTGCATTATTCAAGCTACCTTTTGATTTGACAGTATTAGCCGCTATCCTAGCACTGATTGGTTATTCCTTGAACGATACCATTGTTGTATTCGACCGTATTCGTGAGAACTTTAGAAGGGTTCGAAATGCAACTACCAAGCAGATTGTTGACTTGTCACTAACAGAAACTTTACGTCGTACTATCATGACAGTTTCAACAGTTATGGTGGTGGTGCTGGCTATGTTATTCCTAGGTGGTGACGGGCTATTCTGGTTCTCAGTTGCATTCTTTATAGGTTTAATTGTAGGTACTTATTCTTCTACCTACATTTCAAGCTCTATTCCATTAGCTATGGGATTATCACGTGATGACTTTGTGGTAAAAGTTAAACCTGAGTTCCAAGAAGAAGTAGTCACCTTTAATGATCCCAAATCTTTTGAAGATTAATATAGTTTGATTTTTAAAAATCTATTGAAGTTTTAGAAAATTATGATTTAAAACCATTAAACTTATGAATTTATGAACTCATTTTTGAATCGTTCTAGGATCTCAAAACTTTGTATATACCAAGCTTAATATATGAAACAATAAAAGCACCTTAGGGTGCTTTTTTGTTGTATAAAATACCTATACTATTTTACATTTCATTTTAAGCTATTAAATACAATATAAGTATCGAGCTATGAATAATATCAAACCTGCTCCATTAGATTTGAGCTATCGCCATATTATTGCGATAGCCGCACCTGTCTTAATCGCCAATTTGGCCATGCCACTTCAAGGGGCAATAGACATCGGTGTGGTCGGGCATTTTCCCAAATCCTACCATTTAGCAGGACTCGGGATCGCCTCACAGCTTTGGC
>NZ_JAGLBC010000096.1 GCF_018260395.1 Psychrobacter sp. | reverse complement strand
CGACAGCATATGTCGCCTTATATCCACCCCCTAAAGTGGGTGGTTTTACGGCGACTGATGATAAAATAATTAAATATAGATACCTTTAAAGAAACTGTACCTTACTTGCAATACAGATAATACAAGCTTGAATGTGTTACTATTTCGCATAATTTATAACCTAATAACACTCCGTAAATAATTTTACAACTTATTGAGCTAATCTTTACCCATGTATGAACAGCTAGCGACAGCCAGTACTGTTGCTGTCTTTGTATTGCTTTACATTGTATAGCTCTAAATTCCTAGGTATTAATTACGATTATGTAAGTGACAATCTAGCTGTTCAACCTTACGGATAGTGAATAAGATCAATTTTAAAGAGATAATGACCTATGCTTACTTATCATCCCGATCCGAATTTAAACCAAAGAAATGTTTTGGGCACTTCTTTATCCAGCTGCTGTTTTGACCCTATCACTGGCTACTACCGCAATGGTTTTTGTCATACAGGGCAGCAAGACGTTGGACAACATACCGTCTGTGCAAAAATGACCAGTGAATTTTTGAATTTTTCTGCAAAGACTGGCAATGATTTAATTACACCTGTACCTGAGTATGGGTTCCCTGGATTAAAGCCTGGTGACTATTGGTGTATCTGCGCCCTACGTTGGCTAGATGCTTTAGATCATGAAATGGCGCCCAAGATTAAGCTTGAGGCTTGTCATGAAAGCTTACTAGATTTGGTTGATATAGAGACTTTAAAAAAATACGCTTTATAATTAGGTCTCTTAATAGTCAATCGTTTAAGCCATATTCATCAAAATTTTTTTCTCAAATAAAGTATAAGATCTGAGAGTCAATCATGTCCGATATAAGAATAAAACAGGAGCAACTGGCGCTATCATTTATGTCGCCAACTATGCCGGTATATGATCCCGATGCAGAAAGGGTTGAGGAATTTGAACGTTCAGGTATTAATGAGATTGTTAACTGTTGTGTCTATTCTCGAAAGACTGGCGTGTTTATAGAAAAGATTGATTTAGATGAAGTAAGTAGAACATTGGCCAATAAAGGACAATTTATTTGGCTTGGTTTATACGATCCTAGTATCGAAACTATTGAAGCGGTTCAAAAAGCCTTTGATATTCATGAATTGGCCTTAGAAGATGCTTTTAACGAAAACCAACGTGCAAAAATTGAGACCTACGGCAACGACTCGTTATTCGTTGTGGTCCGTACCGCCTATTTAGACCATAATAATATCTACTATGGTACCACTTCGATGCTTATGGGCAGTAATTACATAATTACCATTCGTACTGGCGCCTCAAATTCCTACGCACCAGTGCGAGCTTACTGCCATAGACGTCCAGAAAAAATGTCGATGGGTCCAGTGTTTGTGTTACATGCGGTCTTAGATTATGTGGTCGATAGCTATCTACCAATTACAGATAGCTTAGGTGAATATCTACGAGAGCAAGAGCGTAATATTTTCTCATATAAATTCAGTAAAGAGATTCTGCAAAGCTTATATATCTTAAAGTCACAACTAGTACATATGCGAGCAGTTATGCTACCCGTACAAGACATCTGTAATTTCTTTATCAATCATAAGAAAAATGAATTGGTTTCTGTATATCCTAGTATTGCAAAACCATACTTTAGAGACGTCAATGACCATTTGTTACGTGCGATAGATGCGGTGAACGGTCTTAATGAAATGCTTAGTGTGGCAATGGATACCTATATGGCGATGGTTAATATGGGACAAAACGAGGTAGTCCGTAAACTGGCAGCATGGGCGGGTATCTTGGCAGTACCTACAGCAGTGGCGGGAATATATGGCATGAATTTTGATTTCATGCCTGAATTACATTATCACTATGGTTATTTTATTGTTCTTGCTTTCATTTTAACAACGTGTATGGTCTTATATCATCAATTTCGTAAATCCGGCTGGCTTTAAGTACTTCATAATTTCTGAAAACAAAGTATTGCTAATAGTTTAATTGTCCCAAATTTCATCTTACTCATGCTACTGTCAATAGTAAGCTCATTGTTTATTCACTGAGTTTAGTTGGGGATTTATTTTGGTTATGTTTATGGATATTGTCTTCTGGGCGCCCATATTGACTTGCTGTCCAAGTTAATAGAAATACTGCAATACTGAGAATAAATATAGATATGGTAATGGTAAGTAGTAGCCACAAGTGAAAAGTATCTGAAACAGCCTGCACATCAACTACCAAATGTCGTGACAGCGCTGTAATAGCAATGTAAATTAAAAATTGAACCGGCAAACGATGCGTTTTAAAGTAAATCCCAATCATGGCCAATAGCTCAAGATAAATAAATAACATTAGGATATCTTTTAAATCAACCTTGCCCCCTTGGATAATACTAAAGAATTCAGCTCCTGCAGCGCCTATAACCACACATCCTATTAACAATAATGCCAAATAATGACTGACATCAATCATAAGGATACCTATTGATTGTACTTTTCGTTGCCAGTTATTAATTGGGTTTGGGGCACTCATTAGTAAATCCTCCTTTAGTTTTACATAGTTATTTAAAGAACATCAGGAACATACGCCAACTGTTGGAATAATCCCAACAATTGGCCTGTTTCAATCGAAAAGTAAAGTTTGATATTTTATGCTAAGGAAATTTAACTTCTTAAACTGTCTTGTTAAATCTGTATTACATTTTGGCCGCTTTTTCTGCAGCTTCTACGGTTTGACGAATCAGAGTATTAATGGTCATTGGACCCACACCACCTGGTACTGGCGTATATGCAGCTGCAATTGATTCAATACCTAATAATTCTATATCACCTACACCACCATTATCAGTTGGGTGAAAACCGGCATCCACCACTATAGCATCTGGCTTAATCCAGTCTTTCTTAATCAACTCTGGCACCCCTACTGCCCCTACGATGATATCTGCACGGCCTACATGCTCAGCTAGATTTTTTGTCTTAGAATGACAAATAGTCACAGTACAATTGGCATTCAATAGCATCTGTGCCATTGGCTTACCCAAAATTGCACTACGACCTACCACTACTGCATGTAAACCTGCAAATTCAATGCCATTTTGCTCAAGCAAGTACATGATGCCTTGAGGCGTACATGATCCATAGGCAGGCTCACCCATACTCATACGACCAAATCCAAGTGAAGTTACGCCGTCTACATCTTTGGCTAAATCAATGGCATCAAAGCAAGCACGCTCATCAATTTGCTCAGGCACTGGATGCTGTAATAAGATACCGTGAACATCTGGATTGTTATTTAATTCTTCAATCTTCGCCAACAGTTCTATTGTGGTTGTGCTGGCTGGCATTTCTACACGGATAGACTCCATACCGACACGCTTACAAGCGTTACCTTTCATACGTACATAAGTGGCTGAAGCCGGATCATCGCCTACTAAGATGGTTGCCAAAATAGGAGTGCGGCCTGTTTTTTTTACTAAGGTAGCAACTCGTTGAGTTAAATCTTGCTCGATCTGTTTTGCTAGTGCCTTACCATCAAGTCGGGTGGCAGTAACTTCTGTCATATAAGACTCCATAATTCAAAGTTATTTATACAATGTATAATAGAACGATAAAAATTGCTTAAAGGGTAATTATCTATTTAGCAACTCAAAACCTAATAATACTTTAGGGCTCTAGTGCTAACATTGTAACCCATGCAATATAGATAATCCGAGTCCGTTTGCTATAAATTAAATAATATTATCAACTGCCAAGATTAAACCGAGTACTATTCACTATGTTACTACAACGGTTTTGCAACGAATATTTTAGTAATAACAGTGTTATTTAATAGTATTCAAGGTATATATCGAAAATAGTTAAGAGACAACTTGTATTTTAATTTTATTTTGGTATTATAGGTCTCCTCAAATGGCTGGGTGGCAGAGTGGTTATGCAGCGGATTGCAAATCCGTGAACGCCGGTTCGATTCCGACCTCAGCCTCCAATTTGATTTAAAAAAGTGTTGACGAATATTAATTTTGTGATAATATACGCCCACTAAATAAGTTACTGAGTATTTCAGCAACTTAAGTTTTAAAGTTTTGCCCGGGTGGTGAAATTGGTAGACACAAGGGATTTAAAATCCCTCGCTCTCACGAGCGTGCCGGTTCAAGTCCGGCTCCGGGTACCATATAGCACGACAAATAAGGCTTCCAAGCAATTGAAAGCCTTTTTTTTGTATAATTTTTTTCAATTATCAATGCTGATCGTTCTTGATCCTTTCTTATTTTCCATGCATATACAATTTTATTTACTTCATGCTTTTATATATAATTAGCTAGCACAGCTAATTTATAGCATATGTATACTTGTAATTAATCGACAATTTAAATCGCAATTGGCTGAATGTGATAAGCCCAAGACGCCAAATATAAATCGGTCATCTTGGGCTCAATATCTAATAGTATCAACTATTAGGATGAATATTACTTATGTGAACGTTACTTAAATGATTTTAAGCAAGGTGAAAAGCTTATTATTCACCTTTAAGCAAATCAATCATGCCTTGATATTTATCTTTCTTAGCAGTAATTTTGTTACGCTCTTCATCAGCATTGTCCACAGGTTCGTCTGCTTCTTCTAATTTTGCATCAAAAGCTTTTAGCTCTGATTCAGCAGCATTGAGAAGCTTAGTTAGCATAATACCTAATGCTTTTTCTGACACATCATGAGTAACATTAGTGGCTTCAGATGCAAACTCTTCTTTAAGCTTAGTTGCCAATTGATAGATTTTAGCAATAGATACACTGTGCTTATCGTCTTTTTCAGAATCATTTTTATTAGAGTTAGACTCTTCATCACTATTTTCTTCAGAATCAGAGTTTTCATCTTCAGAATTTTCTTTAGATTTCGACTTGTTCAATTTATCAGCAATTAAATCGTCTTTTAATTTAGTAGCCCACTGATAAATATTGGCAATAGCAGCGGTATATTTGGCTTTGCTAGAGGCTTGGTCAGAGTCATCATCTTTAGAATCATCATCTTTAGAGTCATTATCTTCAACATCAGAATCCTTAGCATCAGATTGCTCATCTTTAGAGTCTTCTTCTTTAGAGTCTTCTTTTTTAGAATCGTCTTCTTTAGAATCATCTTTTTTAGATTCTTCTTCTTTAGAATCTTGTTGTTCAGAACCTTCTTCTTCAGAGCCTTTTTCTTTAGAGCCTTCTTTTTTAGAATCGTCTTCTTTAGCGTCCACTTGTTTAGAATCATCTTCCTGAGATTGAGTATCTTGTTGTTTGGTATCTGAATCGACTTTGTTATAATCTGAATCTTTATCCGAATCAGACTCAATTTCTTTAGTATCAGAATCTTTTTCTTTAGTATCAGAGTTATCTGTTTGCACTTTTGACGCATCATCAGCACTATCTGATGAAGATTGTTGATTTTTAGCTTCTAAATTTGAATCTTCTTTATCAGAATTTGTTGACTCAGGTTCTAAATCATCTGAATTTGATTTTAAGTGCTTTTCTTTGTTGAACTCTTCAAAGTCACCCTCTTCATAAAGCACCTTATCGCCTTTAACTACTTCAACGGCTACAACTTTATCATTTGAGGGAGCTTCAGTATTGTTTCCTAAAGAATCTATAGCTTTATCAATATTATTTTCTTTACTGCCATTAGATGAGTTTGACATATTATTTTTCCTCGTTTGTTTTTTAATTTTGACCCCTAATAATAGACTAATGAAAACAGGAATTAAGTACTTTAATGTAAATAATTATTTTAAAACGTTAATACTTTTATGGGTAAAATTATTATTAAACAATTGATAAATTTAATGCCAAAGCCCCTCAGGATAGATTAGCTTACTATTAATAGTAGGATATCCCTCAAATTGAAGTGTGATACCAGAGGCTGTTGGTGTTATGTGACAAATAGCACCTATTGGAAAGCTCTGTTTACGCGCCACATGACCAAACGGCAATCCGGTATAAATAGGTAATCTAGTCAGCTCAGATAGTTGTTTAATCACAGAATCAAAATTATAGCGGTCATCGTAGCTGTCTTTTGCAACACCACTAAACGCTCCTAGTACAATAGCTTGCTGATTTTTAAAAGCACCAGATAAATACAAGCTATACAACATACGTTCAATTTGATAAGGCTGCTCACCTACTTCTTCCAAAAATACGATACCGCCTTTAGGTGCAGGCATATAGACACTGCCAGCTAGCGCTGATACCATACTTAAATTTCCACCCCACAATATTCCGTTAAGCGCTGTTGATGACTCTAGGTTGTTATTTTGCTGAGGTAAATCTATTATTAGGTGCGGATTAGTAATGGCTTTCACAAAGCCTTGGCAACTAACAATATCTGGTTGCGGCTTACCAAATTCGGTATACAGCATCGGTGCCGCCAAGCTACTCATATAACCTTGTGCTAATAATGCACATTGAATTGCTGTGATATCGCTAAACCCAGCCAAAATAGTCCCCTGTTCTTTCATAACTCTACCTAAGCTTTGCCAATCAATAGACTCTAAAAGCCGAATGGCACCATAGCCGCCTCTTGCTGCCAGTAGTAATTTCGGGGCTACAATAGCGCCTGTTGCAATATTTTGTAAGTCGCTTACTCGCTGCTGATCCGTTCCTCCAAAACGTAGGTATTGGCGTCGGGTAATCTCAGGATTTTGGATATCGAAGCCAGCACAGCTTAGGCGTTGAAGACCTAACTCATTACGAGTGTCATCATCCCCCGTATTTGAGCTTGAAAATATCCGAGTCGGTATGGTCGGTACTTTGCTCTTACTCAAGTTTTCAGCCGAGCTTGACGCTTCAGAGATAATCGCGGTTAAGGGCTCAGCCGCTAACACGCTATTGGAATAAGACAGCATTCCAAGCGCACCCATACCTAAAGTGGTCAATTCCAAAAAACGTCTACGGTTTAATAGAATTGTTTGAGCCGTATTTGAATCAAGTTGTTCATTTAAGCTATCTAGGGTCTCATGTTCATTCATATTACACTCTTAAATAATTGCTCATTGCTAATAGTTATATGGTTTTATTGTTATTAGATATACAGCTGATAACTTTATGATATAGCACATTGAATATGACTATTTGCTTATAAACCTTAATTATAGCCACTAAACTTATTAATTAATTCACTATTAAGTAAGTAGAGAATAGACGAAGTTAATAATAAGGTTATAACCTGTATCAATTTTAGAACCCAAAATATACTTGGCTCTGCGCTATAATAGTCATAGCGATATGAATAGAGATAGGAATAAAAATTTTAAAAATAATAATTGAACTAGATATCTTATTCTATTTTCACTCTATCCCCATCAACAATGTTAGCCTATTTGATTAACAAACCTTTTTTTATACCATTATTCGTATTAGCTATTTGGACTTAATAGTTGTTTTGACTTGATAGTTGTTTTGACGCAATAATTATTAGGACCTAAGGGTTATTATGGCTTAACGGTATTATGGCTCAATATTTATTAGGATTTATTATGAGTTATACCTTTAATCGTACTTATCCGTACACTCGCTTACGTCGCCTTCGTGTTAATGACAATGTTCGCGCTATGATTCGCGAAGTTGAACTGCATCCTAAGCACCTTATTGCCCCTGTATTTGTTTTAGAGGGGCAGAACCAACGTGAAGCTGTGGCCAGTATGCCTGGGGTGGATCGTTTGTCTATTGATTTGCTTATTGAGTATGCTAAAGAGTTACTTGCCCAAGGGGTAACTACGCTAGATATTTTCCCAGTTATTGACAGCAGTTTGAAGACTGAAGACGGCCGAGAAGCCTTTAACCCTGAAGGATTAACTTGCCGTGCGGTTCGTGCTCTAAAAAAAGAAGTGCCAGAAATGGTGGTTATGACTGATGTGGCCTTAGACCCTTATACCACTCATGGTCAAGACGGCTTGATTGATGAGAGTGGCTATGTGGTAAACGATGACACTATCGAAGTCTTGGTTGCGCAGGCTTTGGCTCATGCTCGCGCCGGAGCAGACATCATCTCACCAAGTGACATGATGGATGGTCGTATACTTGCCATACGTGAAGCTTTTGAAGAAGAAGGGTTATTCAATACCAGTATCATGGCCTACTCTGCCAAATATGCTTCTGCCTATTACAGCCCTTTTCGAGATGCGGTAGGCAGCGCTGGTAATTTAAAAGGTGGTCATAAAAAACAATATCAGATGGACTTTGGTAATCGCGCTGAAGCATTACATGAAGTAGCTATGGATATTAATGAGGGCGCTGACATGGTGATGATTAAACCAGGCCAGCCATATTTGGATTTAATTCGCGAGGTAAAAAACACTTTTGGAGTGCCTACTTTTGCTTACCAAGTGTCTGGTGAATATGCTATGCATATGGCTGCCATTCAAAATGGCTGGTTAACCGAGGCAGTTATTTTAGAGTCCTTAATTGGTTTTCGCCGTGCGGGTGCCGATGGTATCTTGACCTATTTTGCGCTTGAGGCAGCTAAACAGTTAAATGCTTTAAGATAGTCTTTTATAGCACCTATCTTATTTATGCATTTGAAAGATGCATGATAGATAACCATAAACAATCCCTGAATCTATATACAGATACAGGGATTCTGTTTGTTATAATCTTTTTGGTTAAACCCCTAGGACAAAGACCTTACAGCTATTGCATAAAATTAGAAACGTTGTACGTATGAAATGCCATATACCCAAGGATCAATCTTAACAGTACCAATATTATTACCGTTTAGTTTTACGTCTGGCTCAAGATCAATATAGCGGGCATCAACACGTACAGCCTCAGTAGGATTAATTTTAAAATCAACACCTACATGGCCTGCTACGCCCCAACTGTCTTCAATTTTTAAGTCAGTATTAGGAAGATCGATACTTTCTTTAAAGAAATTAGTATAGTTCGCGCCGACACCAATAAATGGCTTAATATTGCTGTTGAAGTTATCGAAGTGATACTGAACAGATAGCGTTGGTGGTAAATGCTGAGTTTTGGCATTAACCACAGCACCGGTCGCCGTTTTTAATTCGATATCATGATGAAAAGGTAGTGCAGCTAACAGCTCTACGCCCACATTGTCTG
>NZ_JAGLBC010000095.1 GCF_018260395.1 Psychrobacter sp. | reverse complement strand
CGTGTGGCTTTAATCGTTCAAATTTGGCCTTTGCCATGAGTGTATCCTCTTATTATGGGTTACTAAATTAAAAAGTGCGATAAAATAAATAAGGTTGTTAATTTCTATAATTTAGTAAATTACAACACTAAAAGGCAACACTAAGTGCTGCCTATCGATAAATTAACTAGCTGTGTCGTGAATTTGGTGCAAGGTCATCAACAATCCCTTGTAATTAAATTAAAGTTTTATCTTAAATACTCACCTAACTTTATATGCTTAGCTCTATGTGAGCTATACTCAACATCATAAATTTATATTCTTTAATGAGTATACGACCAACTTAAAGCACAATTATTGAATATTTTGTCAATTAAAATAATGGAGCTCATATCGAGAATTGAACTCGAGACCTCTCCCTTACCAAGGGAGTGCTCTACCGCTGAGCTATATGAGCTTAATATGCTTTAATTTTAAAAAATAAGTTGGAGCGGGTGGCGGGAATCGAACCCGCGCCATCAGCTTGGAAGGCTGAGGTTCTACCATTAAACCACACCCGCAATATCACAGCTTTAAATGGCTGCCAGTTGCAATGGGATTTGGCAGTGAGCTGATCAAGATAGAGTATACTGAACACTAATTGAAAATCGTACTAGAAAATGGTGGTGGGGGAAGGATTCGAACCTTCGAAGCTTTCGCGACAGATTTACAGTCTGTTGGGTTTGACCGCTCCCCAACCCCACCTAAGGTGTAAAACTAACTATTATGCAAAGTAGTTTTACTAAAATTGCGCTAAGCAAAGTACTTTGAAGGACGAATGGTGCCGACTGCCGGGATCGAACTGGCGACCTACTGATTACAAGTCAGTTGCTCTACCAACTGAGCTAAGTCGGCTTGTTCCTTCGAAGTGGTGAGTATTCTAGCAAATTTTTTACATAACGCAACCTTTTTTTTGATTATTTTCAATTTTTTTAAGGTTTAGGCTATAGTTCCACTGTTGTAAAGCCACAACGCTACTGCTAAGCCCACTAAAATTAGGGCAAGCCATAATACAGAAGAGTTTTTGTTCGAACTGGGTTGATTTGATACAGGAGCTGAATTATTGACATGCGCAACATTATGTTGAGGTTGTTCATTGACTGTATTTAAAGCTTCGCTTGGATGTTTTTCCGGCACTGATGTATCCATGTTAGCGTCATTCGTTACAGAGTTAGTTTCTATTTTCTCATGCAAATTGGTAGTTGCTGACATTTGTGCAGCCGCCGCTTGCTTGGCTCTATGCACATCTGGATCAGCTTCGGCAGCCAATTCTTCAAAATGTTCGATATCATTTTCATGAGTATGCTTATGCTCTGGGGCGTGGTAACCAGTAGGCGCTTCGAGTTCTTCTTCTAACTTTTTCTCAAGCTCAGATTCTGTCATGGTTTTAATACCGGACTTTTCAATGGCTTCGGCATTTTCTTCAGCTTGATGCTCTGCTCTTTCAGCGGCTATTATTTTTTCAAACTCACTGTCTTCTTTATCATCCATGGTTCGTGCTGGTTCAACTTTAGAATCAACAGCTTCTGAAACCTGCGTAATGACTGGTTCGACGTCATTATTGATTGGTTCAACCCCAGTTGATTCGACCACTTCTGGTTGTTCAATTTTAGCCTCTATTAGTTCTGATTCGATAGGTTCGCTGACAGATTCTGGTTGTATAGATTCTGACTGTATAGCATCTAAGTGTACAGATTCTGGCTGTACAACTTCAGGCGCTATTACTTTAGAAACGGTTTCACTAGCCGCCATAGTCTTTTCAGTCTGAGTGACCTTAAAACTAAAAGCAGCAAAGGTTACCACATCATCAGCCATTAAACTTTTAGGCTGATGTGGCTCAAGCTTGACCTCATTGACCAGTGTGCCATTTGATGATCCTAAATCCTGTATTTGTAACTCATTGCCGACTACCTTCAATTCTGCATGCTGACGCGATACCTGTTTGCTACCTAGCACCACATCATTGTCTTGGCCACGTCCTACCGTTAATTTCTCATTGATATCTAGCTCAAGATTACCAAGAGCTTCTGTAATAGCAGTAAGCTTCCATTGCTTAGGGTCAGAATTTGTCATAATAAAACCTCTATCTTAATGTTAATAATCGGAATATCTCTAAAATGGGGTAATTGATAATAGCAGCTTGAACTAGTATGGCCTTATAACTTTTACTTGCGACAACGGTAATCAATTATGCTTTTGATTTGGGACATAGTACAATTATGAACAACATGATTGTCTACAACATAACTGACTTCAACATGATTGCCTACAACACGATTGCCTACAACATCACTATAATAGGCGATTTAAGTACCATCAACTCTATTTTCAGTCTCACATTAAATAAGTTATAACTTGTTTTTAATAAATATACTAGCTTGCCAATCAACCAATAGACTATTTTATAGTTGATTCAAGAAAATTTTTAGGTTCACAATACCTTCTAGTTTAACATAAGCAACAGCTGACATAGGCGTTTCATAAACATATGGCATCTCATTTGCAAATACATTATTTCATAAGATTGCTATTTAAGCGCATTACCTCTATCTGCTAAAAGCGCATTGTTATTCATGACAAAGGGTCAATCCTTTTCAAGTAAGCAACTACATTATCAGACTGTTTTATTTAGTATACGCCAATGACTTAAACTTTGTTCGTGCTAATTAATCAGCCATAATTAATCAGCCATAATTAACTCAACCTATTTAGTGAAGCTTATTTAGTGAAGCGCATTTAGTGAAGCATCCTTTCTAAAATCTATTTAAACTAAAGTAATATCATAGCTTAATTCATATAATTACTGGATTATCAAAAAAAAAGAATAAAAAAAAGCACTCAAATTTAAACCGAGTGCTTTAATATAAAAAGTGCCTTAATATAAAAAGTACCTTAGTATAAAAATAGCCTTCATAAAAATATATAAACTTAAACATATATTTTGATAGTTGTATTAATGCTCGCGAGTACTACTAAAGGTAATCTCTGGATAGCGATCTTGCATTAATTGCAGGTTTACGCGGCTTGGTGCTAAATAGGTTAAATGACCACCGCCATCTAGCGACAACTGATCGTGCGCCTTTTTCTTAAACTTTGCCAATACCAATTCATCATCACAATGAATCCAGCGTACCGTTGCAATAGACACCGGCTCAAAAACACATTGAACTTTGTATTCTTCTTTTAGGCGATGCGCAACCACTTCAAACTGAAGCACACCCACTGCCCCTAAAATCAAATCATTGTTAATCTGTGGCATAAATACTTGAGTGGCACCCTCTTCACTAAGTTGCTGTAGACCTTTTTGTAATGCTTTAGATTTTAAGGGATCTTTTAGAACTACACGGCGAAACAGCTCCGGTGCGAAATGAGGAATGCCAGTGAAATTCAATTCTTCACCTTCTGTAAAGCTATCGCCAATGCTAATGGTGCCGTGGTTGTGCAAACCAATAATATCGCCAGGATAAGCTTCTTCTAAAGCTTCACGATCTCCTGCTAAGAAAGTTAAGGCGTCAGAGATACGAACTTCTTTACCAAGACGAACATGATTCATCTTC
This sequence comes from Psychrobacter sp., assembly GCF_018260395.1. Taxonomy (GTDB): domain Bacteria; phylum Pseudomonadota; class Gammaproteobacteria; order Pseudomonadales; family Moraxellaceae; genus Psychrobacter. Next base: position 5,949 of record NZ_JAGLBC010000095.1, on the reverse strand, counting down.
ATGCCTTTTTCGTATTTGCCAGAACAGACACGTAAGAAAGCAATACGGTCACGATGACGTGGGTCCATATTGGCTTGAATCTTGAACACGAATCCACTAAAGCTAGGCTCCGTAGCATCAACCTGACGTTCATTGGTAGGGTGGCTCTTAGGTGGCGGCGCATAATTAATTAGCGTATCTAGCACCATGTTAACGCCAAAGTTACCCAATGCAGTTCCAAACAGTACTGGCGTCATTTCACCGGATAAGAATGCATCCACATTGAAATCTTCAAGCGCCATTTGGACCAGCTCTAATGACTCTTCAAATGCCGCAAATGCCAAATCACCCAGACGCTGACGGATATCGGGATAATCATATCCTTCTCGAGTTTCAATCTCAGTAATCTCGCCACCGTGCCCTTTTTGATATAAATAGGTTTTGTCTTCGGTGAGATGATACACCCCAACGAAGTCTTGTCCCATACCAATTGGCCAAGTCACCGGCACGCATTGAATGCCTAACACGGTTTCAATTTCATCCAAAAGCTCTAGCGGATCACGAATCTGACGGTCAAGTTTGTTCACAAACGAGATAATGGGCGTGTCACGCATACGACATACTTCCATTAATTTAATCGTTCTTTCCTCCACCCCTTTTGCCCCATCTACCATCATCAGCGCGCTATCAACGGCCGTTAACGTGCGGTAAGTGTCTTCTGAGAAGTCAGCGTGACCTGGGGTATCTAGCAAGTTAACCATATGATTTTTGTAGGGAAACTGCATGACTGAGGTCGTAATCGAGATACCACGCTCTTGCTCCATACTCATCCAGTCAGAAGTAGCGTGGCGATCGGATTTTCGGCCTTTCACCTCACCCGCTACCTGAATGGCTTGACCCCACAATAGCAGCTTCTCGGTCATGGTAGTTTTACCCGCGTCGGGGTGAGAGATAATAGCGAAAGTGCGACGTTTGGCAACTTCTTTGTAGAGAGTTTTAGGATCTATTGTTTTTGAATCTTGGCTCATAATGTGTGTATCAACTGTAAAATATATCTCTAATAATAAACGGTGCTATTAATAGAAAATTTGAATAGAAAAAATGAATAACAGAATTTAGGTAAATAAGTGAGCATATTGTAACGGATTTCGCCTAAGGGTGCAGAAGATGTTAGGAATGTTTCGTTGTGAGTATTTATGGTGCATAGTCTTTACAAACTGCTAGACAATACTTACAACCTTAGAACGATAGTCATAAAAGCTTTTGTTAGTATCTTAATTGATTATTTGTTTTTAATTTCGATACCTCAACTAATCATAGTTCATAAACCATTCATCAAAGTAATTTCTATCAAAAAATAACGACATAAACTTATAACTATAAAAAGGAATAATAATGAAAACAACGTACTCAACAACAGCGACTGCAACCGATGGCCGTATGGGCGAGGCAAAATTAAGTGATAGTAAATTAATCATTAATATGCAGCCCCCTAGCCCTTCAGCAGACGGCAACAATCCAGAACAACTTTTTGCGATGGCATTTGGTGCCTGTTTTGACGGTGACATTGATATTGTTCAAAGTAAGAATAGCAACCATAAATTTGATCACTCTACCCTAGTAGAGGTCGACCTTTTGGTGGGTGAGCATAACGAACATAGATTGGCATTAAAGATTCATGTTATCGCTAGCAATACGGATCTTAGTGCCGATGAGGTTCAAAAAGTTGTCGATGACGCTTTTGAGATGTGCGCCTATGCCAATACCGTACGAGAAGGTGTCGTTGTTGAAGTAACCTCTGAAATAAAATAGACTTAAATCTAATGCTAATTAGTTTTAAACCCGAATTTATAAACCAAAAGGAATAACTATGAAAACTTTATATTCAACAAAATCTTCAGTCGTTGGCGGACGCATGGGCACGGCCAAGGTGAGTGATAGTGACTTAGTGATTAAAATGACACCGCCAGGTACAGGCGATGGCAACAACCCTGAACAGCTTTTTGCAATGGGTTACGGGGCTTGTTTTGACAGTGCCTTAAGTGTGGTAAAAAGAATGCAAGGTGTTGACTTTGATTCGACCACAGAAGTGGAAGTTGACTTGTTACAAAGTGAAAATCACCAATACAGCCTTGCCGCTAAAATCCATGTTATAGCTAGTAATACAAACTTAAGTGCTGATGAAATACAAAAAGCTGTTGAAAAAGCACATGAAGTTTGTCCTTATTCTAAAGCCACTCGTGGCAACATCGAAGTTGAAGTAACCTCTGAAGTTAACTAAGCGTAATTGAGGTTAAATAAAAAGTTAAGCCAAATTAGTGAATGAAGATTTATAATATTACTTATTTATTAAAAACTTTAAAACCCAAATCTCTTTAGTGTGATTTGGGTTTTTTGTTTATAAAACCATTCTACAATCTCTCAATCAACAGCTGTTTTTTTCGTTATAATGAAACACTATTCTATTAATAACCTAATAACCTAATATCGTATACAGCCTATATACCGTATCTAACCTATCTAGCCTAAAACTATAAATTCAAACCAATTAAGTGATATTTTATGACCGACAATACTGCTGAAACTAACCCTACTCATACCGAAACGCCAGATACAACCACTGATACCTCGCATGAGGCGATTGACCCCAATGTATTGCCAAAATTCGATGATATGCCCAATGTGGCGATGATGGATACCGGTCATATCAATAAAGACGAACCACCGTTTATCTTGGTCGATGGTTCGTATTATTTATTTCGCACTTATCATGCGCTGCCTAAAACCATGATGAATACTCAGGGTCTTATGACCAATGCGATTCGTGGTACGCTCAATGCGCTTTTAAAACTGATGCGTCGCTATCACCCGACTCATATGGCGGTATGTTTTGATACCAAGTCGCCGACGTTTCGCCATGCGATGTCAGAGGATTATAAAGCCAATCGTCCAAAAATGGATCTAGAACTGGCTGAGCAGATTCCTTATATCCACCGCTTGGTTCGCGCTTTAGGCATACCGTTACTTCGTATTGAAGGCGCTGAAGCCGATGATATTATCGGTACGCTAACGCATCGTGCGGTGCAAGAAGGTCATCATGTCGTCATATCTAGTGGCGATAAAGATATGATGCAACTGATTAATGACTGCGTGGTAGTAGAAGACAGCTTCTCGGGCCTTATTACCGATGCGCAAGGTGTGGAAGATAAATACGGTATTAAGCCCAATCAAATGATTGACTTATTAACATTAATGGGCGATAGCTCAGACGGTATTAAAGGTATTCCAAGTGTTGGACAAAAGACTGCCGTCAAGTGGCTTAATCAGTACAACACCGTGGATAACATCCTTGCTCATGCCAGCGATATTAAAGGTAAAGTGGGTGAAAAACTTATAGAATTTGCGGATAATATTCCTCGTGACCGTCAGCTTGCGACCATTATTACCAACCTTGAGATAGGCCAAGATTGGGAAGACTTACGCATCAATACCGATCCAACGGCACATATTGATGAGCTGCGAGAACTGTATAGCGAGCTTGAATTCAAAAATGAATTGGCATCGCTGGATCACCCCAATCATCCTGCTAACTCAGGTGTTAATAGTGTGGCCGATAGCAAAGCAGATGCAGAGTCACAAGCGCAAGTTGCCAAAACCCTGCAAAATCAGAAGCAGACTTCAATCATTGAATATATCAAAAATAGCAAAGCCCATGATAAAAAATGGCATACCGTGCTTGATGAGAACATGCTAGATACTTTGTTCCATAAATTACAAAGTGCCCCACATTTCGTTATCGATACCGAAACCACTAGCATTAACTGGCGAGATGCTGAAATCGTTGGGCTATCGTTTTCAGTACAAGCGCATGAGGCCTATTATTTACCTCTGACGCATGTGGACTATAGCGAGCCTCAAAAAAAGGCAAAGAATAAAAAAGAAGAAGCAGAGCAAGCGCAGCTGCTTGCCAATGCAGAAGTCGATCCGTTAATAGCCAAACAGCTTGATCGTGATACGGTGCTAGCCAAATTAAAACCTATTTTAGAAAACCCAGATATTGCCAAAATCGGTCAACATCTGAAATACGATGCGCATGTGTTATCGAAATATGATATTAATCTCAACACGTCGCCTAAAAATTGGGCAATGGACACCATGCTGGCAAGCTACGTCATCAATGCGGCAGCTACCCGTCATAGTATGGACGATCTTGCCCGCCATTATCTACATACCCAAACCATTAGTTTTGAAGATGTCGCTGGCAAAGGTGCCAAGCAAGTCACCTTTGATAAAGTGGCGATTGAGATTGCCAGTGATTACGCTTGCGAAGATGCCGATATTACCTATCAATTGTTTGGGCTATTCCAAGACAAACTGCAAGGCGATGCGATTAATCAACGATTATTGCACGAGCTGGAAATCCCTGTGGCGCAGATACTGTGCCAAATGGAAGCGGCAGGCATCATGATTAAACGGCCGTTTCTCAACGAGCTATCCGAGCGTTTTGATGAAGAGATTATTGAGCTGGAAAAACAAGCCTACATTGAGGCAGGTGAAGAGTTCAACCTCGGCTCACCCAAGCAATTGGGCGAAGTGTTGTTTGATAATTTAGGCGTCATTGGCGGAAAAAAGACCAAGTCGGGTCAGTACTCAACAGGTGAGGCAGTATTATCAAAGATTGACCATCCCCTAGCCGAGATTGCGCTTGAATATCGCAGCCTTGCTAAGCTTAAAAACACCTATACCGATGCACTCGATGCGGTGGCCGATAAAGAGACTGACAGAGTACACACCAGCTATCATCAGGCGTTAACCACTACTGGGCGTTTGTCTTCAACGGATCCTAATCTACAAAATATCCCCATTCGCACCAAAACAGGTCGCCTGATTCGTCAAGCCTTTATCGCTCCTAAAGGTCGTGTGCTATTGGCAGCGGATTATTCCCAAATTGAGCTACGTCTGATGGCGCATTTCTCTGGTGATGCTAACCTTACCCGCGCTTTTAAAGAGGGTTTAGACATTCACACCGCCACTGCCGCTGAAGTATTGGGCAAAACGATTGCGGAAGTCACCCCGACCGAGCGCCGTAACGCCAAAGCGATTAACTTTGGGCTTTTATATGGCATGAGTGCGTTTGGTCTGGCGAAGCAGTTGCAGATGAGCCGTAGTGAGGCGCAAGACTATATTGACCAATACTTTAAGCGCTACCCTGGGGTTAGACAGTATATGCAAGATACTCGAAATAGTGCGGTTGAAAAAGGCTATATCGAAACCATACTTGGTCGTAAGCTTTATACCCCTGATATCGACCATAGTAATCAAATGGTTCGCCGTGGTGCGGAACGTGCCGCTATTAACGCCCCATTGCAGGGTAGCGCCGCTGATATTATTAAGCTTGCGATGATAGCCGTTAATAAGGTGTTGCCTGCTGGTAACGCTAAAATGTTATTGCAAGTGCATGATGAACTGGTGTTTGAAGTGGATAGCGATAAAGCCGATGAGATCGGTAAGCTGATTAAAACGGCCATGCAAAATGTACTGAGCGACACCGCTAAACAAATGGGCTGGGATATTGATTTTGCCGTACCGTTATTGGTTGAAACGGGCGTGGGCGATAATTGGGATGAGGCGCATTAATTGTTATTGAGTCTTATCAATAGGGAGTTTTAGTAGCAATTTCCCGCTTTTTGCTACTATCTTGGCGGGCAAGGCGGCAGGCATTAAAGCAAGTGCCGTTCTTGTTGCCTCGATAACGCCTCTTGCTAAGTAAATGCAACGCCTTGCTGTACCAGTTGAGTATACTGAAATCCACCCATCCTATATTCTAACACTAAATAAAATTTGCTTTCAATATGGTGTGAGATTTTCATCTAAACTCTTATCTTTCATGAATCAGGGCAAACGCACACTTTTTCAAAAAGAAGTGCGAAAAAGGAGCAAATCGAATAAAGTTATAGGATAGCAGAAATA
>NZ_JAGLBC010000094.1 GCF_018260395.1 Psychrobacter sp. | reverse complement strand
CTTAGTTACTTAAACTAAGTTTTTTAGCTAATGCTTTTTTCCAACTGTCTTCCAAACATTCAATGGCCAACCAAGGCTCTATCAAATCTTTGCTCAGAGGTTGTTTGTGATTTGTCAGTGTCCATAACTGTTTTAGAGTAGCAAATGCATAAGGACGTTGAATCAAATAAACAGGCATTCCAGAATCTATAATGCCATCTTTTACCACCTGAAAGTACCAACCTGAAATACCTTGTTTGGTAACCCAAGATGCTATGTTTCTTTTGGTGGCGTTAAGTCCGATTTGATCGTTAATTTTATAACAAGGTCGTCTTGGCTGAACCACACGCAATTGAACACAATCTTTACCATCGCCATATTGATAGATATCACCAATACAAACTGTCGCCTCAGTCATCTCTTCAATGCCCGCAACAGCCTTAGTGGTTAAGTTCTCACCCAGCAAGCCAATATCGAGTTTAAGCTTAAATTCGCTGTTGAGCATATCATAGGTGGCAGTGCTCATTTGATGAACCGCTTTTAAGTGTCCGCCATGATGACGCCTATCCGCTTGCTCATCTGTCAGCAGTCCCAAATAATTAACTGCTACAGGCTCTTTAACAGGTGCTTTATTAATAGCACTTAACTGCTCTCTGGTAAAAGGCATGGCTTTACCGGCACGTACACACACTAATGTTGCGATTTGCAGCGGATATTCAACCGCTAACGTATCAAGGTTTGGATTTACTAAAGGCTCGGTCATAATGAATATGCTCATTTAGGTTGTTGAACTTATTTAGTATAGCAAAGCATTTAGTATAGCAAAGCAGAACGCTTCTTAACTTAAAGTTTTAGAATCGCCACAAAAAAACGCACTTATGAAAAGTGCGTCTTTTTAACGGTGCGTTTTGAAAAGCTAACTACCTGTTCTGGCTCAAGAATTTAATTAATGAAACTTGGTTGATGAAACTTGGTGCATAAAACTTAGTTCATTAATAGGGTGTTAATCCAATAGTATCCATTAAAAACGGTAACCCACGCCTAAATAAGTAATATAAGGATCTATATCAATATTAGACTTTGCTTCGATTAGTTTCTCGCCTTTGCCGTTATTGACAGTAATAATGGTATCACTGTCAAGTTTTGCATAGCTGATAGAACCAACCGCATACCAGTTTTCATCGAAATCATAAGTGGCTCCCAAATTGATAATGGGGGCCCATGCACTATCGGCTTCAACCTTAACGCGCATGTCAGCCACACCTGCGTCTTTATTATCACGAACATCGTTTTTTGAACCTAAAGCCTCTAACGCTTTACCATCTTGAATAAGTTGTAATCGTCCAGCTGCTACTTGTAAGTCTTGGCCAATACCAGGATTTAACTTAATATCATTGAAGTAAGCGTACATCACACCGGCACCAACATAAGGGCGGAATTTATCCACACCACGTTTACCGAATTGATACTGCACTAGGGCTGCCGGTAGCCAAGCGCGGGCGGTAGAGGCCACACCACCACCGCGGGTCATATCAGTAACCTGAAGAGATGAAGGAATAGGTTTGGTTAGGTTAGCGTAAACTTCCCCTTTACCTAAAATATCTACTTTAGGAGGAATGCCGGCTTTAACTTCCATAGCCCAATGCTCATCAGCATAGTAAGTAAGTAGCATACCAAAGGTATCTACAGTATCTGACTCAAGTCCTGTGCCTGGAGAGCTCCATTCTCCAAGACCTTGAAACTCAGTAGGCGTACCAGCAACTTTATACTTATTACCATCTTTAATAGCTGTTTTATTTTCGATAGGTGTGGCCTTACCTTGCGGATCAGCATGTAGCCAGCCACCGGAGATGGAGTAACGTTTAAAACCATCATCACTTGATTTGAAATAATCGAATGAAGCGAAAGCCGATTGACTAAATAAGATAGGAGCTGCCACAGCACAGGCAATAGAAATAGTCTTTTTCATGATACATCCTTGTATTGAAGAAAATTAAAAAAGCATAGACAATCAAATTAATTGAGGAGATTTTTTAGGCTTAAATATGCTTACAGAAGAAAAATCTATCTTATAATAGGGATTAAGAATAAAGGTTTTGAAAGAAATACGTCACTGGTTATCCACCCTAAACGCTCAACATCCTTGTAGACTTCCTTCATTAATTAAAACATTATTGTTATGAAAAAGTATCATAATCTTTAATAAATGTTTCAATAATAACTTCATTTTAGAAAACTTAAGTAACATAGTCAATCTACTTATTTAAAATAAATCCTAAAACTCTTTATAAAACAAAAGCCTTAAAGATCGTAATGAATGACAGATTTAAAACGCTCATCATCACTCGACCCGTCATAGATAAATACAGTTTTTTAATGCGATTTATTGAGCAAAGCTTTGAAGAATTATCGTCTAGCACTTGCTCAATAACAGTACTAATACAACTGATAATCCGTTCAAACACAATACTAAAAACCCTAAGGTGAAATAAATGAGTCAACACTTAGATATAGATTCAAAACCTATTTCGACAAAAGACTATAGTGAAGCCATTCAACAACTAAAGCAGCTGTTTGGGAATCAACTTAGCGATAATATAACGATTCGTAAGCAACACGCCCACACCATGACTTGGCTAAAAAACCAGCCAGCAGATGCAGTACTTGTTGCCAAAGATAAAGAACAAGTGGCCAAAGCAGTCGCCCTTTGTAATGAATATCAAATGCCTGTGATTGCATTCGGTATTGGCTCGTCACTTGAAGGTCAGCTCAATGCCCCTTATGGAGGGCTATGTATTGATATGAGCGAAATGAATGAGATTATTCAAGTGAATAATGAAGACTTGACGGTGACCGTGCAGCCTGGGGTCACTCGTGAGCAGCTAAACCATTACTTGCGTGATACGGGGCTGTTTTTCCCCATTGATCCAGGTGCCAATGCCACTATCGGTGGTATGGTTGCTACCCGCGCTTCGGGCACCAATGCCGTTCGTTATGGGACCATGAAAGATGTGGTACTGTCGTTAGAAGTGGTCACTGCTGATGGAAAAGTTATCAAAATGGGCAGCCGCGCCAAAAAATCAGCGGCAGGCTATGACTTAACCCGTTTGATAATAGGCTCTGAAGGCACGCTTGGCATTGTTACTGAAACCACCTTAAAGCTGTTTGGTATTTCTGCCTGTATCGGCAGTGGTATTTGCCATTTTCCAACTGTGGAAGCTGCCTGTGAAGCTACGATGATGACTATTCAGATGTGTCTGCCGATTGCCCGTATTGAATTATTAGATGCTTTACAGGTTAAAGCCTGTAATCAGTATTCAAACCTTAATTTAAAAGAGATGCCAACCTTATTTGTTGAGTTTCATGGTAGTGAAGCAGGGGTTGAGGAGCAAGCACAAATCTTTGCAGAAATTATTGAAGACTGCGGTGGATCAGATTTTGCTTGGGGTAGTAATGAAGAAGAGCGTAAAAAACTGTGGCACGCTAGGCACAATGCTTATCCTGCAAGTTGTGCCTTGCGTCCGGAAGCCAAAGCATTATCCACTGATGCTTGTGTGCCTATCTCAAGATTGGCCGAATGTGTCAGTGAAACCGCCAAAGATATTCAGGCTTCAGGTATGATTGGGCCTATTGTCGGTCATGTAGGCGATGGTAATTTCCATGTTCTATTGCTAGTAGATATTAATAATCCTGAAGAAGTGCAGAAGGCTGAAGCTTTGGTTAGTCGCTTGGCAAAACGAGCTATTGATATGGACGGCACTTGTACTGGTGAACATGGTATCGGGCAAGGTAAACAAAAATACATGCAACATGAGCATGGTGAGGCAGTGCTAGTGATGCAAGCCATTAAACATGCCTTAGACCCAAATAATATCTTAAATCCGGGTAAAATTTGGCCAACACTAGATAATGTTTGAAAGTAAAACTTTAAAGGCTGATTTGTAGATGATAGTCGATAAAAGGTAGTGATACTATATAGTGATAAATCTAAATAATAGATAAGATAAAAAACAAGTTTAGAATTATTGTTGTGATATGAATTATCATAACAATATTGACATATTTAAATAGTAGCATGAGTGAAGCCAGTATGCAGCTTAGCAATTGGTCTTTATCCATAATGCACTTCGATTGTGTCGTATAGGATGGCCTTGTGTCTTCTCTCAGTATTATTATTATTACCTTAAATGAAGCTGAACGTATAGGCAGCTTACTTGAAGACTTGGTGCAACAGACGCATCGAGACTTCGAGGTGATTTTGGTGGATTCAAATAGCAAAGACGAGACCTGCACCGTTGCTCAAGGATTTGCCAACCGTCTTCCAAAACTGCATATTGAGCAAATGCTCACCAAAGGCGTGTGTCTAGGTCGTAACACCGGAGCCGAATTAGCGCAGCATGAGCGTTTACTTTTTTTAGATGCCGATGTCCGTTTAGCGCCTAATTTTATAGAGCAAGCATTGAAAGATTTGGATGCTAAACAACTGCAGGTTGCAGGGGTATATATGTCTTCAAAAGGCCTGCCTAAGCGTTATAGCTTGGGATATAGGTTATTTAATTTAGGTATTGGATTGACGCAGTTTGTGTTTCCCACAGCGATTGGCGCTTGTCTGTTTTCTACAAAGACTGTGCATAATACCATTCAAGGATTTGATAACACTATCACCCTCTGTGAAGACTGTGATTATGTCAATCGGGCCAGTCGTATTACTAAGTTTCGTATGCTGCCATTAGGTTTTACTTTTGATCCAAGACGGTTAAAGCAAGATGGTATTATGACCACCGGCAGAAAATATCTGCATGCTAACTTTCACCGTCTCTTTATTGGTGAAATTCGCAATAATAAAATACGTTATGAATTTGATCACTATAAACCAAAATCTAATAAAGGTGATTAAACAAAGTTACGGATAATCAGTCCGCCTTACTTTGATTTAAACAGCCTCAAGCTCTTGTTGATATATCTTTGCAGCAGAAGTCGAAAAGCAGCAAAAGACAACCTCCCTAAGCACTTCTTGAGTTACCGTCGCTTCTGAATCGACCGCCTTAACTATTTTTTGTAAGCTGTCTATAACCGTGTTAATGGCAATTTCAGTAGCTTTTTCAATAGGGTAGCCGTACACCCCAGTACTAATGGCAGGAAAGGCGATACTACCGACCTTATTCCCATAAGCCAATTCAATACAGTTGCGATAACAATCCGATAGCAACTCAGGTTCACCTCTATCTCCTCCGTGCCACACAGGGCCAACAGTATGAATCACATATTTAGCAGGTAACTTAAAGCCTGGGCTAATTTTAGCTTCACCGGTAGGACAGCCTTGTAAGGTGCGACAATATTGAACCAGCTCTTGACCTGCAGCGCGATGAATAGCGCCATCAACACCGCCTCCGCCAAGTAAGCTAGAATTGGCTGCATTAACGATGGCATCCACTTGTAACTGCGTGATGTCAGCTTCGATTACCTTTAAAGTGACAATATAAGGTTTGCCTTGTGCATCGGTCATTTCAAGCTGTTTTTGTAGTAGAGGCTGCTTGAGACTAGACATATTGAACTCCTTTATTATTTTATAGCTATTATAATTTTAATCGATACATATTCATATGGTCTGTATTCATTGCTGGCTTGACTGCTGGAGTAAATGTTGCACTGACTGATGAACTGGTTACTGTACTGATTGATTGCCTTATGCGCCATGCAGACTGGATTAAAGCCGGCAATATGAAATTACCATAGTGAGAATAAGTGAAACTTGCTACCATGGGCTTATGATATTTTAATTTTTTCTAATTTGTTTATGATTTAGGTGATTTTATATGGCTAAAAAGAACGTGGCAAAAAATGCGCTTCAGGATCAGTTGTTAAAAGCAGGACTGGTAGACAATAAAAAAGCGAAAAAGCTTACCAAACAGGCACAACATGCCAAAAGAACCGGTAATGGAGCCGATGCCGACATTAAACAGTCTGTAGCGCAGGCTCAAGCCGAGAAGCTTGAACGCGATCAAAAGCTAAACCAACAAAAGCAACAAGCATTGGAAGATAAAACTTTAAGAGCCAATATTGTGCAAATGATTCAACAGCATCAGATTACTGAAATTGAAGGCGATACTGAATACCGCTTTGTGGATGACTCAAAAATTAAGAAAATGAATCTTACTCAGAAACTATTTGATCAGATTGTTGCTGGTCATGTCAGTATAGCTCGTTTAGAAGACGGTTATGCGTTACTTCCCAGACCTTTGGCAGATCGTATTAATGAGAAGCTTGAAGGCTTTATTGTAGAGTCTAAGGACAAGGCTGAGAACGAACCTGCTGAAGATGATCCATATGCCGCCTATGTTATTCCAGATGATCTGATGTGGTAATTGTGCAGAGGGTAGTTGATACGCATAACTTACAGTGCTTACCAAAAGTAAATAGTAAGCTTATCGGTATTACTAATAGACTGTTAAAACTAATTAATATAAATAGATGTTTAATGATAGACCTTAAATAACTCAATAAATAATAATTAATAACAGGACATTACCTATGAATATTCCAGACTTCAATCTTAAAGACAAATTGGAAAAATTAAATATCAAAGAGGCTTTGAATAGCGTTAAAGACGCTTTAGGTTTTGAGCCACAAGAAATCGAAGAGGGCATCTATATTCCTTCTGAGTCTTCACTAAAATTAGCCGCCCCAAATAAAAGTAATTATGACGACACTGAGTTTGATAGCCCTTATACGGGTAATAAAAAAATCTTAATGGTGTGTACTGAAGAGCAGTATATGACCATGGCAAATGATAGAAAATTTAAGACCGGCAATCAGCCCATTGAAATGATGGTACCGATGTTACATTTCAAAAAAGCAGGTTTTGATGTTGACGTATTTACTGCAACGGGAAAACCAGTTCAAATTGAAGATTGGGCAATGCCGAATGAAGATGACAATGTCAAAGCGATTTATGATGAATATAAAGAGCGACTTGAGAAACCAAATAGTTTAGCTGAGCTTGTAAAAGAGGATTTAGCAGCTATGAGTGACTATGCCGCTATCTTTATTCCTGGTGGACATGGTGCGATGTTAGGCTTGCCAGATGATAAGAATCTCGGTGAAATCTTACGTTGGGTACATAAAAATGACTTATTAACCTTGGTTATTTGCCATGGACCAGCTGCCTTGTTAGCGGCCAGTTTAGACAATGATGATCATAATGACAATCATAATGACAATGACGCTAACAACAATAACTCTGCGAGTACGGATAATGCTAATATGGACTTTATCTTTAAAGGCTATGACATCGTTGCTTTCCCAGATGTAATGGACAAACAAATGCCTAAAATGGGTTATTTACCCGGTGATATGCCTTGGTATTTTAACGAAAAACTTGAAGATCTAGGTGTTACTGTAACCAATAAACTAGCCTCTGGGCATACGCATCAAGATAGAAAACTTATCTCTGGTGATGGTCCATTGGCGGCCAATGAATTAGGTAAATTAGCGGTGAAAGAATTGTTATCGACTGTTAAATAGTATCTATTACAAAGCTATTTAATTATAAAACAACGCTTCAGTTAACGTTGTGAAAAAACTTCAAAGCACTTAGAAAAGATTGTCAATAGACATATTTATGCTAAGTGCTTTTTTATCTATTGCTAAATGCAAGCATCTATTTAATGACACAATAAAATGTCAATGACCCTTAAATATGTAAACTCACTACTTATTTAAAAATTTGGCATTATGTTTTCTACTTAAACCTTAGCCATTTGTCCTTAATTCTATGATATTTAAGCATAACGGTATCCGTTAAATAGTTATTGGTGACTAGCCATGGATAGCGGTCGCCCTGTTTTGGAAGGACATTTTCAGCTCGTTTGATATATCCAGCTGTTAAGGAACCCATTACTGTGCCGGATTGTTTGACAGCAACTTCACCATCTTCAGTCACGGGGCTTGGCACCACAGTGGAGTAGCCATTAAGGTACATATGGCGCAATAAACGGGTAATATAATCGCAAGCCAAATCGATTTTCAAAGTCCAAGAAGCATTGGTGTAGCCAAATAATACGGCTAAGTTTGGTGCCCCATCCACCATGACAGCTTTATAAGTCATACGCTCGCTTACTTCACGTAGATCACCATCTATATAGACTTTTGCCCCGCCAAGCATTTGTAGTTTAAGGCCAGTCGCTGTTACTATAAGATCAGCCTCTAAATGACGTCCTGATTCAAGCTCAATGCCTGATGGCGTAAAGCATTTGATAGAATCTGTAACTATGTCAGCTCGCCCGCTATGTATAGTTTTAAACAGATCGCCATCTGGTACCGCACACAAACGCTGATCCCAAGGATCATAATCGGGCTTAAAATGCTCAACGCTAACAACGCTTCCTTTTAGTGCTTTTTTGGCATCTCTTATTAATACGGTTTTTAACACCTTAGGGGCAACTTTTGCTAATTTATATACCCCTTGTTGAAATAAGATGTTTTTGCCGCGTATAAGACTATAGGCTGTATCGGAACTAAGTTTAAAGCGCTCCGTTAGCAAGGTTATGCTGTTATCCTCACTGGGTACACTACCAATATATGTGGGCGATCGCTGTAACATCGTTACATGCGCCGCTATACGGCCTTTGGGATTGGACGCTGATACCGTCTTATCAAGTAGTGCAGGCACCAAAGTCACTGCCGTCGCACCACTACCGATCACCACCACCCGCTTATTGTTATAGTCTATGTCATGTGTCCACAGCTGCGGATGAACGATCTGACCTTTAAACGACTCTTGTCCCTTAAACGTAGGTTGATAGCCTTCTTTATAATCGTAATAACCGGTAGCCCCGATGATAAACCGACTAGTAATCTGTTGGGTTTTACCAGTTTTAACATCGAGTACAGTTGCCGTCCAATACTTAAGCTTACTTGACCACTCAATTTTGGATACCTCTGTATTAAACTGTATTAGCGAGTCTATCCCTACATCTTCAGCAGTCTCTACAATATATTGTTTAATAGACTCGGCATCGGCCAGCGTCTTTTTACCAAGCCAAGGCCGATGCGCAAATCCAAACGTCGTCATATCGGAGTCAGAGCGTATCCCTGGATACTTAAACAAATCCCACGTTCCTCCGATAGCATCTCGTTTTTCAATAATAGTGACTCGTCCGGTCTTGATAGACTTTGAGAGTATCTTATTGCGCTGAATATGACAGGCCATATCAATCCCCGAGACACCCGCCCCGATAATTAACATGTCGTATTGCGGAGGTTTGTTGGTAAAGGGCAGGCGAGGCATCAATCGCTTTGCACTAGCCAGCGCCCGCTTTGGCATATTCGGCAGTGGCGGTAATTGAGGCAGTTTTTGCTTAAAAGGGACGATAGGTTTGTCGTTATGAGTTTTAGACTGACGACTTTTTAGGATAGTTAACATGGCTCGTCCTTGATAAGCGATATGATAGTTATTTCAATTGTAGCGTATTTAAAAAGAGGATTATAGTAATGTGAATATAATGTTATGCTAAGTTACAGGGCAAACGCACACTTTTAGCCCATAACAATCAAATCACGAACCTCATCAT